>JAYXXD010000155.1:0-506 GCA_036019775.1 Thermoplasmatota archaeon | reverse complement strand
CCTTCTACGACCGCTCCTGGCAGGTGGAGGTCATCGGACCCATCGACAGCACGCTTGGCAGCGGTGAGTGGGCCAGCCTCGTGGTGAGCAACTTCTGGCACCAGACGCAAAACGCCGGCGGTCAAATCAGCGTGGACGGCCTGAACTACTACCCGATTCAGTTCCCCGATCGCGGTGGCGGCAGCGCCGACATCGAGGTCGACCTCGGCGTCTACGGGACCGACCTCGGCCCCCACAAGGAAATGCGCGCCTTCTCGGTGCCCAGCGGCGGCCTGATGTTCCCGCAGTACTTCGACGACGGCACCGCGGCCTTCCTCGACACCACCCTGTCGTGGAATCAGGTGGCGATGGAGTTCCCCTCGGAATACTGCCACATCGACAGCATGAACGCGCTGCACTGCGTCAGCCTGCAGGGCACGACCTTTACCCACCACCGCTCGGAAGACGGCGGCTTGACGTGGGACACGATGAACCACAGCCTCGACGGCGTGGCTTCCAGCATCGAG
>JAYXXD010000154.1:0-508 GCA_036019775.1 Thermoplasmatota archaeon | reverse complement strand
GAATCTCGATGATTGGGCTGCCAAAAACGGCTCAGATCTTGTGATTGCGGAAGAATACCTTCAACGAGAGGATGCAATTTTCACATCTCCAACATCGCTTGCGGTCTCCAATCAAGCTTTTGCTCTCGATGCGTGGGTACCCACAGAAAACGCAGAAAAAGCGCGATCCAAACTCAAGAACCTTGCTTCCCACATCGAGATCGAGGAACACGTCGACGATCACCACCATCACGGTGACCACGACGATCACCATGCTGAACCCGAACCTCCAATTGCCTACAAGAACGGAAGCACAGCAGAACCGTTCGAACTTGTTGTCGATCTCGTTGGCCGGCCAAAGTACGGAACCTTCGAGCCAACAAGCTTGATCATGATCACACTCCCTCTTCTCTATGGCCTGATTCTCGGTGACTTTGGCTATGGATTCGTCATTGTTCTGCTCGCTCTTTGGCTGCGTTCACTCCCGTTTGCTAAGGAACCCATGGGCAAGAATGCAACAACTGTTCTT
>JAYXXD010000153.1:0-514 GCA_036019775.1 Thermoplasmatota archaeon | reverse complement strand
CAATCTTCTCCAAGAGCGAACGGAAGTCATCTAGAGTTAGGAAAGAGTAGTCACCGATTCCTTTCACCCCTCGTTTCAAAGCACTAATCGCAGTTTGCAAGTTAACAGCATTGCGGATTTCCCTCTGAACGGTCTTTACATCAGTCATCTTACGTTCTTCATACTCATCTGCAAGCTCCTCAAATCCAGCCTTCCTCAACAATTTAACGAGTTTTACCAAATTGGGGTTGTCAACAGGCTCTTTTGATTCTTTCAACTCAATCTCAAGTTTTTTACCAGCTTTGCTGTATCGGAATGACAACAAGTCGAAATGTGCAACACCCTCTTTTGACAAATTTGATTTGACAGATTTTAGATCTCCTTCGACAAATTTCTCGTCGAGATAGAAACCAAGACTTGTAAGCCCGAGTACCGCATCAACCAACAGCACCAATTCTTTGTATGAGTCTCCGCCATGCTTCCTCTTGATTGCATTTATTATCGACTCGCCGAGGACATCAACAACATGTATCCG
>JAYXXD010000152.1:0-518 GCA_036019775.1 Thermoplasmatota archaeon | reverse complement strand
AGGGATGCAACACTCAGGAGTGAGAGTAATCCAATGAGGAATTTTGCTTCAGATACGGTAATGGAACCTTGGGCCAAAGGACGGTTTGGGTGAGCAACCCTATCGATTTCAACATCACTTAGGTCATTCAGAGCATTTCCAGCAGCCATGAAAAACAGCACAGAGAGTGTTGCTAGTCCAACCTCTGGGTATTTCGTAAGCGTGCTAAATTCCAACAAAGCAAATGCTGCTCCTAATGGAGTGGCGATGAGAGCGAGGCCGAGATTCTTGATTCGCATCAATTGAATTGATGCAACAAGTTTGTTGGCCATGCCTCAGCCAAGAGGCGTTGACACTTGTTCCTTTCTTTCAGGCAGTTGCGCGAGCCCAAACACAAACACGCATTCGGAATCCGCCGATATCTGTGTTTTCATCGAATCCAACTTTGATAAATCGGCGATCTCGCGCAAGAACGTTACCGAGCTGATTCATCGTAGCTCCCCAGCGAAAGCGTTGGTTGACATGATCGAGAATGTCGT
>JAYXXD010000151.1:0-522 GCA_036019775.1 Thermoplasmatota archaeon | reverse complement strand
GAAGTGGTTCGGGTGGAACAACGTTGAATCCAAGTGGAAGCATTGCACCTTGAACCTGAATCAAACGAGCATCACCCAATCCCAATTCGACCAGACCTTGATCAAACGCATCCTCTGCATTTTCGCCCCAAGGGGAAACTGCGGTCATCAGCCAGCCACGAGAGGATTTGGAACTGCCATCACCTGCCATGGATCCTAGTAAATCCATACGGTTCATGAACAACATGGTGCAATGCATCCACAAAACACGAAACGCTATGAAAACGGGAGCATTGGGAACAGCATGGCCAAGGCATCAAGACTCCTCTTGTTGCTTGCAACCATTGCACTGTTTGTTCTTGCCATCATCATGCTTCTCAACAGTGATTCTGAGTTCATGGCGATTCCATTGATCGGAATTTCAGTGCTTGCAGGCTTTGGCTACATGATGTTTGATGCAGACGAATCAAACAAGCCGAAAAGTACACCTGGAGCAATTGAATACAATCGAATTGCTGGTTCTGAAGAAATCAACAGAGAAGC
>JAYXXD010000150.1:0-522 GCA_036019775.1 Thermoplasmatota archaeon | reverse complement strand
TAGTCGTTGTTATTATCAAGCTTGGCTGATTGGCTAGTGGATGATACGAAAGATCCAGAGAAGATGAGAACTACAAGTTTCACAGGACAGGGGAGCGATTCTTAGGTCCAGGCAGGTTAGAAAAAGTTGGAATGAAAAAGAAACTATAAAAATAACAGTATCGTGTATATTGATATATAATACACGAAGAGGACATTTATTTTTTGGTAGTGATTTAACCTAACAACACAAAATCAAAACAAACAAACAAACAAAAAACAACAAGCAACTAAACAAAAACACGAAAAAAACAAAACAAAACAAAAACAAAACACAAACAGAAACAGATTAAACACAAACACAAAAACACAAACACACAAAACAAAAAAAAACAAAACAAAGCACACAACACACAAACAAAATTTTAAAAAAACATCAAACAATCAAACAAAACAGCAAAACAAAAACAAGAACAAAACAAATACATACAACACACAAACAACAAAAACAACAAAAAAACAACAAAACAAACAAACAAACAAA
>JAYXXD010000149.1:0-530 GCA_036019775.1 Thermoplasmatota archaeon | reverse complement strand
GTCGAATGTTGTGTTGATCAATCCACTGAGCGCATCATGCCCGCGTGTGCAAGTCTTGATACTGATAACGCGGGTAATTGCTAATGCACTTTCAATGCACTTTCAAACATTGGTAAACTGAAAGAAGAACAAGAACACTAAAGTGTTATAACATATTCAGTCATTTATTTCTTTTTTGACGTTTTCGTAACCAATATCATTCATAGTCACAAAATTATCAAGTTCAAAATTTGCCCCCGCCGGGGATCGAACCTGTGACCTCCGAGCCTGGCTCAGAAACCAAGGCAGCGATTTTTCTCGAACGCGGTCCGCTTTTTCGACCGGAAGTTATTGACCGATCTTGCTGATTTTCAATACCAAACAATAAAAGAGTTATGTGCTTCTTGTATCAAAATTTGAAGAAAATCGGACCAAAATTGCGACCGTGAGAGTGTCGCAACGTGTAAGTGCAAAATGGCCGCTATGACGTCATCAAATTCGAAATTTCAAAAATCGCGAAAAAGGGCACTCGCAAATATACTCAAGATCAT
>JAYXXD010000148.1:133-401 GCA_036019775.1 Thermoplasmatota archaeon | reverse complement strand
AATGGATTTGAATTGAAATGGATTTGAATTGAAATGGATTTGAATTGAAATGGATTTGAATTGAAATGGATTTGAATTGAAATGGATTTGAATGGAAATGGATTTGAATTGAAATGGATTTGAATTGAAATGGATTTGAATTGAAATGGATTTGAATTGAAATGGATTTGAATGGAAATGGATTTGAATTGAAATGGATTTGAATTGAAATGGATTTGAATTGAAATGGATTTGAATTGAAATGGATTTGAATTGAAATGGATTTGAA
>JAYXXD010000147.1:0-543 GCA_036019775.1 Thermoplasmatota archaeon | reverse complement strand
ACCGTCCACAACTTACGCATGATTGGGGATTGGTTTGTTACAACGCAAATCGCATAGCCTTTCGCTCGTAATCTTGCAATGGAAGAACCACTTCCGGGAATAATCTTCAGTTCTTCAGGATGATTGACGTAACCATTTCGGCCATAGTTCAGAACACCATCTCGATCGATGAAGGCAATAGGGCCTGTTGCCCTGCCATTGCCATCGATGATGGGTCCATCCATAACCACTCGACATTGAACGAGTTGTTGGACTTAATGGGCAAACGTTTCTATGAGGTTGGGTTCTGGGAATACTATGTTCCTTAGCCGAGACCTTGCCACAATTGGCGGTGCTCTCGGTATGCTCTTTCTCGCCATTTCTTGGCATAAACGCAACAAGGAAGGCGTTTCTCGACTTGCTCAAATCGGATGGATTCTCGTCGGGTTTTACTTCTTTAATGATTCATCGTATTATTTCGAAATCAATGATCTTGTTCTAACAGTGATGACAGCATGTGCCCTGCCGATAGCGGTTGCATTGGTCGTTGCAGAAGGTCGTTCG
>JAYXXD010000146.1:0-545 GCA_036019775.1 Thermoplasmatota archaeon | reverse complement strand
AAGTCGACTGCTAGCGCAGCCTCCCGGACCCCCGAAAAAATAAAAATATCGTACGTTTTTGGCCTTTTTGGGCCCTTTACATGAGGATCTCTATAGGAAGGTGTCCTGGGGAGGCAGGGGCTTGCACGGCTTGCTGAGCAAGCTTGAGCTCATGTCAAGCTGAAGCCAGTCCAGAGAGCCTGGATAGAGAGATCCCCATAGAATGAACCCAAAAAGGCAAATTTCCAAGATTTCTTTTTGTATAGTTTTTTCGAATATTTGGCCGCTAGCGCGGCCAAATATTGCTTACAACTTACTAGTGAGGAGGCTGGCATTGGCCTGCGGCGCGAAAACTTCGGAATTCCGGGATCCAAAATTTTGAAACCCGCATTTTTGTGATTTTCGACCCAAATTGGTTGATTTTGAACAACTTTTGCCGTAACTCTTCTTTTACAGGATCAGTGGGCCTCATTATCGATTCCAGCAGATCCGGGACGTGTTTTTCATCCTGTCTGACGTCCTCAAAACATTTTTCTATAAGAAAAACGTGTCTTTTTGATATGGTT
>JAYXXD010000145.1:0-552 GCA_036019775.1 Thermoplasmatota archaeon | reverse complement strand
CTCTAACTCAATCAGTTTTTTGCGAATAGGGTCCGGAATGTTCGTGTCATAGCGGTTCCATGGGAGGTACTTCTCAGATTCATTCGGCATCGTGAGACGATCTCTTTCGCTTCCACCTGTGCCAAAATAGGCGATGCCGTTGTACTGACCTGACCGGTACGCATAGAGCCCCTTGGTGGCCCAGTTGCCGACGAACGGATAGCCCGCTCCGCCGACCTGTAAGCCCAACGCACGAGCGAATTCCTCCGCTGCGGCAGGGTGGTGGATGTGCCGCTGGTCACCCGCCATGGTCAATCATAGCGGATTTGATTAACCAATTCTTTGGGTCAAAATTTTTCACAAAACGTAACACTGTGGCGTTGATGCAGCCTTGAGCATCTTCCTCCTCGCGAAACAACGCATTAAGTCAGGTAAGCCGAAGAATTCGCTTACATGAGGAACGTCGGAGGCACAGAAAGGATCGCCCGTGCCGTGTTTGGTTCGGGGATCGTGGTGGCCGATTTCCTCGCTTCGGTGCAGATTGAGTTGGTCTTCCTGGTCGTTGGTTTGTGG
>JAYXXD010000144.1:0-566 GCA_036019775.1 Thermoplasmatota archaeon | reverse complement strand
GATTTCCTCAGACAGTGGCATGCCGTCATTGGTAGGGCGCATTTTGTGGTTGTCAAATACCGATTTTCTGAACACCCACATCCCAGATTGTGAATCCTTGATGCCGTAACCAAATAGTAACCTTGCAGTGAATGATAGTGCCCAATTACCAAATCCGTGGAGCCCAGACATTGAACCGTCCTCAGCGAGTGAAAGACGATCACAGGTAATGAATTGCAAGTCTTCATCAACTAATTTTTTTACCAGTTTCGGCACTAATTCAGCAGGGTACGTACAATCTGCATCCATGGTGACAATTATGTCATGGCTGGCAATATCAAACCCAGTACGATAGGCTCTACCATAACCACGACGATCCTCGAGGTGAACTCTAGCACCTTTACTAAGCGCTAATTCACGAGTTTTATCAGTTGAATTTCCGTCAACAATCAGGATTTCTAACTTTTTACACCAACCGGTTGGTATCGAGTCGATAGTGGGCTCAATAGCCTCTTCCTCGTTTCTTGTGGGGAGAATTACCGTGACGGTGACTGGAAGTTTTTCCCCCATAGTTAGGCGTGAGGATT
>JAYXXD010000143.1:0-578 GCA_036019775.1 Thermoplasmatota archaeon | reverse complement strand
GCTCGGAAGATTGCTTCAGAGGGCGCCAAACCGTCGATGGTAAGGGCCACCTCAAGGTCGACCGATTCGGTCTCTTCGGTCTCGCCAAAGCAACCCGAAAGGGGTGCGATGATCATCAACAACACGAGGAGGAGTGCGCGGAGGGTTGCATGGGTGCTGCCCTGCATGACCCCAACGGCTGGCTGGGCCTTCATAGGGCTTGGGCTTCGCGGCGCAAGTCCAGGTCAATACGGGACGTCCTTCCATCCAATTTTGTAGCCGATGAGGTTGAAGGAGCGGTGAAGCACCGGGGTGATGACGATCAACGCCACCATCGGCAGACGCAGTTCCTCTGCGGCCAGCACGGACGGGCCGAGGAAGAGTTGGCCCCAAAGGAAGACCATGATGGCAAACGGAAGCGTGTCCAGCAGCGGTGCTTTCGAAGAGATGTCACCTTCTCGCTTCAGTCCTCGTCGACGCTTGAAAAACGAGCCTGTGCTGTCGCCGACAAGGCAGGCGAACCCGAGGAAGGTTCCCAACACAAAGGCGGCGCCGTTGGCACCGCCGATGAAGAACCACGCCTCTTCCGCACCGACGAG
>JAYXXD010000142.1:0-584 GCA_036019775.1 Thermoplasmatota archaeon | reverse complement strand
ATGGTGTAAAACAGAGCAGCAACCGCTAGCCCAAACACAACATAGTAAGTGAATTGAGATACTTCGTTTTCGTCGTTAGCCTCTGCCATATGTCTCCCTCAAACCGACGTACAGCCTTAGGCATTTGAATATATTGTGAGCATCGAATAGTTTCAGGTCTATCCAACAAGAGGAATTAAGACCAGGAGAAGCATTAATGGGATAAAAATCATAGTAGCATTATCATCAATCCAGCGCAATCGAGGCCATTCAGCAGCAACACAAACACCCGGTAATAATATTGCAATTAATAGGGATGTATCGAATATAATCGCATAGGAAATCCAAACTGCAAATAATGCAAGAGTGGCCACTCCAATTACTATTTTTATGTCAAATTCTTTTCTTCTTAATTCCCCTAATATCGGATCTCCGAGAGCAAGAGAAACTATCAGCGGATATGCATAATCGGGTTCTCTTAGTGCAAGCAGTGCTATTCCAATTGCAACCCCTCCCCATGCTAAAGCGCTTACCTGTTTTGCTTCGTAATCTCTCTGACCGAATACCGTGAATCCGATTTTTAGCCTGATTGCTTCAAAGATTAC
>JAYXXD010000141.1:0-588 GCA_036019775.1 Thermoplasmatota archaeon | reverse complement strand
ACTCAATGATGCGCCCCATACCGATTCCACAATTTGTCGTGGAAAATGAAGACGAACAGATTGAATGGGACAAAGCAGATCAGATTAGAACGCACATGCTCAATCACAAATCTGACTGATTTCCCAACAATCATACAAGTAAATTTGGAGGAAATGCAGTGACTGTTCTGAATGTGGCAATGTTTGGCAGCGATGAATTAGCCAAAAGCATCGCTAAAGCAACTGACCAACGGGATGTGCACACCTATGTACACAAGGAATATCAAGACGAGGTGGCAAAGATAATTTCAATTATCCGGCCAGCGAGATATCCAGAACGGTTACGCCCGTTATTGAATGCGATATCCGCCGGTCGCGTTGGTATAATTGAAGTAAATTCTGTCGACGCAACACTCGGCGAGGTATTAGTTGCCTTTGCTAGCTCTGCTATAAATCTTGGATTAGTAGTAATCAACCCCCCAAATGGTGAATGGATTGACGAAGAAATGGTCAAAAAAATGCTCGCTCAAGCTGGTCTGTCAAAATGGAAGTTTATCGCAAACGACGGCGTTGAGATTAGAAATGTGCTCTATCAATTAATGGAAGAGA
>JAYXXD010000140.1:0-603 GCA_036019775.1 Thermoplasmatota archaeon | reverse complement strand
GGGAAGAAGAGGAAGCCCGTTTACAAAGAGAAAGAGAAGAACTTCGCCAAGCAGAGTTGGCTGCTGCAGAGGAGGCAAGACTTGCTGAATTGGAGGCAGCAAGGCTGCAAGAAGAAATGGAATCTAGGGCAGCAGCAGAAGCAGCAATGGCTGAACTCCAATCACGTCTAAACAGAGAAGGTGCCATGAGCGGAGATGTCCAAATCTCTCTAATGTGGGAAAATTACAATGATCTAGATTTGCACGTAGTTTGTGCATCTGGAGAGCGAATTCACGGAGGGAACAAGAAATCCGAGTGTGGTGGAGAACTCGATGTTGATGCAAACGTTAGGCCAGAAACCAAAAAGCCTGTTGAAAATGTTGTATGGCCTGGAGTTACAGCGCCACCAGGTAGTTATCAAGTATATGTCCACCATTACAAGAAACACAAAAAGCGAAGATCAAAAGATCCAACTAAATTCCAAGTAATTGTCAATAATTCGGGAGACTATCGTGAATATCATGGCGACTTGACACATGGCGACCCAATAAAATTAGTTTGTCAGTTTGAAGTTCCAACAAGAGAAGAGCAAGAAGCTAATGCACAATCTAGACTTGAGCAGC
>JAYXXD010000139.1:0-607 GCA_036019775.1 Thermoplasmatota archaeon | reverse complement strand
CTGGATGCTTTCGCCACAATTGTCCTTCATCATCGAGAACGGTTGGCAAACCTTGTGGATTAGGTGAACCATCGTTCAAAATTTGTGGCGTTGGACCAAGTTCAGGCAAGGTCAAGAGTTCATCGTTTTCACGGATTCGTACCAAAAGAACGAACACGATGACGGCGACCACCAAACCAAGAATTGCCATCGTATACCAACCAACGCTCTCTGTCGGAGTTTCCTCTCCAAAGGATTGGCTTGGAAGTGCTTCTTGTTCTTCCGGCGTCAACTCAGCAGCAGGAAGTCGGACGATGTTCACAGCTTGTGTACTTGCAATATTTTCCAGATTTGTGACTTCTTTCAAAACCACGAGATGAACGCCTGCAGGTAAACCTGAACAATCGTAGACTGCACCTTCTGAAATCGTTGAAGTGGTTGAAACGTCCCACAATTTCGTATATTCTGAAAAGTCTTCGTTCGAATTGGTTGGTTGTATCGCAACCAAACAGGAACGGTCGGTGGTTAATCCATCCCCAGTCACGACGAGATCGAACGTTGGAGCTGGTCGGTTCTCAATCGTGAGATTCAACGTAGCCTCAGCCGTCTGACCTAATTCGTTTCGATA
>JAYXXD010000138.1:0-614 GCA_036019775.1 Thermoplasmatota archaeon | reverse complement strand
TGACTTTCATTGATGAGCAAATACTGCGAACCTTCAGCAACATCAAATTCGTTCAAATCACCGTAGACGGTTCCGATTTCAGTGACGGTTTCTTCGCCATCACTCTGTGTTTCATTCGCTGTAGCATGCCCAACAACAGAGGTCAACATCAGCAGGACGAGAAAGAGGGCCGTAGTGGAGCGTCGTTCAGACATATGTAAACCTCAGCAAAATGTGGCGCCATACCACAAATCCTTGTATCGAAATGAGGTATTTAATACCCCGCGTTCTTAGCATCAACATAATCGAGTGATGAATCATGCGAACAATGGCTCTTTTGGCAACCCTTCTCCTCTCCACGGTTGCATTTCCAATGATCGCTTCAGCAGATGTTTGTTCAACGGTTGATGTTTTGGAATTTGATGGAAACAACGCGAATGAAAGTGTAACGACACAAGTTGAATTCGGACCACGAATCCCAGGAAGTAACGCTTCGATGGAACTTCGAAATTGGTTTATGGAGACGAGACCAGAATTCGATTGGCGACTTGACCCTCATCATCGAGGAGGCTACAATCTTACCAATCTTGAAGGAAAACTCATCCCCTCGGATTCGACAGAAGAAACGCCCGTCA
>JAYXXD010000137.1:0-617 GCA_036019775.1 Thermoplasmatota archaeon | reverse complement strand
AAAAATAAATTAAATCGCACCTTGCGAGATAACTCTTTTTTCTCAGAAGGTTTAAACTTCAAAAATTTGCGAAGTTTTTCGATTTGACCTTGGCTATAATGAACAAAATACTCAGATTGCCAGTCATCGTCATCATAATCAGGGTTTTTTGAAACCCCATAACGATATTCAAACCAGTTTTCGTAATCAGTTGGTTTAGGGTCTGGATATTCAACATTAGTTTGTGATGCTTCCATGAACTAAATGGGTCATTATGGTCTATTAAACACTATTTAGAAAATAACCAGATTAGATCATCTAAAGTGCTCGTACCGGGATACTATCTGCAAATACCATGGTAATTCGCTAATTCTTTTTTTGATTAAAGCGCAAGATTATTCGATACATCATCATAAATTTATTCAGGAACTAGATTTTCCTAATCGTCTAGGCTCTTCTCTATGTATTGAGTTTCTCTTCGAACAAAAGCAAATGCAAGCATAATTATCACAAGACTTTCAATTATTCCGGATGCGATAAGAGATTCACCGCTACCAATCTGTATGCCGTCAATTTCTTTTTCGATGGATATTTCAATCGGCACACTTGCCTGTTTCGTTACAGGCTTTCCCTTGTCT
>JAYXXD010000136.1:0-640 GCA_036019775.1 Thermoplasmatota archaeon | reverse complement strand
TGGTTCAATTACAACCGTTGGCATCTTGAATTTGGATGAGATGAATGAACCGATCACAGGTTCGTCTGAGGCTCCAGATGGCATTGATTCCCTCAACACCCTAGCTACTTACTCTCAACAATTCGATGGAGGGCAAACCTCTCTTTACACGTTTGACGCTACCAACAGGAGCGCTGAGCAAAATGGTACTGACAACATTAGAGATCTACCGGTTTTAGATGAACTTGATAGAATTGAGAACCTGATTGACCAAGTGGAATATACCAATACTACCAGTGTAGTTCTATTCCTGAAAGCAATACCCGCTACTATAGAATTAGTTGATGGTGTCACTTTGTACGAAGGCTCCTTGTGGGATTTACTCCATGAGGAGTGTTGGGAAAGTAATGACCCAGTGGAATGTAATGCTTGGCTGCTCTTAGATGCTACAGGACCAGATGGAAGAGAAGGTCTTCGCAGAGACATGGTGAACGTGGTGTTCGATACTCTTAGCGAAGAGGTTAGATCCATGCTTTTGAACAAGGTTGGCACTAAAGCAATCGTATATGTTACACAGCCTTACCTAAATTTGAATTATGCTGGTGAATTTAGGGACGAAATCGATGAAATTCTTGCCGAAGATAACCTTCTACCGGGTACA
>JAYXXD010000135.1:396-658 GCA_036019775.1 Thermoplasmatota archaeon | reverse complement strand
AAAAATTACCCAAATTAATTTCAACAGCAACCATCATCATCGCATGCTTTTTTTTCTTCGTGAACAACACCGCCAGGTCCGTGTGCATGCCCATGTGCGATTTCTTCAGGAGATGCGTCTCTAACTTCGACTACTTCAACTTTGAATGTCAATGACTTACCTGCCAGAGCATGATTAAAATCAACAGTTACAAGGTCGTCACCAATTTCTGAGACTCTAAACGGTCCCATGTCGCTCATCAACGTCATACCAATTTCTGGTG
>JAYXXD010000135.1:0-386 GCA_036019775.1 Thermoplasmatota archaeon | reverse complement strand
TAGGAACTTGTTGGACTGCATCTGGATTGTGTTCACCATATGCATCTTTTGCAGATAAGGTAAATTCAACTGTTTCTCCAGCAGTTACACCCATAAGTTCTCTTTCGAACCCAGGAATCATTTGTTTGTGACCAACAAGAAATGTCAATGGCTCTCTACCTTCTGATGAGTCGAATATCTCTTTAGTGTCAGGTAATGTACCCGTGTAATGGACTCTTGCGACTTTATTATGCTCAATTTTTGACATGTAATTACCTCTTTGTTGTATACCGCTTAACCATTCTTCTAAACTCGTCAGCAACATCGTCTGGAATGATTAATTCTGCTTCTTTTTGATTGATGAAATCGACTGCATCATCTACACCTGAACGTTCACCCTTTGCCCA
>JAYXXD010000134.1:278-671 GCA_036019775.1 Thermoplasmatota archaeon | reverse complement strand
GGTGAACTCTGCCTGCAGTTATTTCTTCGATTTTGCCACTAACTAATTCCGCCATTGTGTTGACTGCATTCGCACCCATGGCGTCTCTCGTATCGACTAGCAGGTGAACAACTAGCATTGGTCCGGACATTGTATCAATTTCTCTGACTTCAATATCTTTGCAACCTCCTCCTAGTCTAATCATTGTCGAAGGCAGGGAGTTACACATCGCCATTAACTCATACTTTGCGGTAAGAATTGCCTCTTTTGCTGTACTTAGGTCCTCAATTTCTAAAATTTGAATTTGAGCAATCATGACAGGATTGTCATTGTTAGTCTTGAATCCGCCCATTTTGAGGCAGCGTTTTGCCATATTACTAGCAGCTGCCACAATACTGGATTCTTCAACGCAAA
>JAYXXD010000134.1:0-268 GCA_036019775.1 Thermoplasmatota archaeon | reverse complement strand
GGCAACGACATTGTGCCGATCACATTTTCTATCATTCTATCTGCAGCAACCTCTCCCAACTCTCCATGTCTAGCTAGGGCTTCAACTTCCTCGGCAGATAGAGATGATAATTGAGCAACCTTTTCTCTTCGCTCTGATACTGACAATTTGTAGAATCCAGAAAGCCTGCTGTCTTCGACTGGCATGGTGGTTGCCTCCTGTCAAAGCCAAAGGTCTGCACTTGATGAAGAAACCGGCGATTAACGCTTTTTTTAACGCGTTAACATAC
>JAYXXD010000133.1:0-696 GCA_036019775.1 Thermoplasmatota archaeon | reverse complement strand
AGCTGGCGAACCGTCGTTGGGCGCTATCCATAAATGGTCTATCCAAATCTCAGGGTTGTAGGATTCGCTGCCTGAAAAGTCGACGTCAAGTTCGTATACGGTTTCCGAAGTGGTCTCATTGTTGGGGTTTTTGACATATTCATTAGCCATTTCCCAGTTGTCCACACCGTATTCCAACCAGAACTGTTCTGTGTCGTAAAAGATGTCATCGGAGAAATCCCCCGGCACCATCAGACATCCGGACATGGGCATCAAAAGGACGACAAAGACCGCCAATGATCGCTGCATAATTATTAAAATTCCAAGATTAATTTAAATGTTTTACCGACGAAACCTATGGATGTTTCTTCCAAAATCGGAACATAGCAACTCAATGTCTTGTAACAGGGAAATAGTTTACCATGGTATTTGCAGATAGTATCCCGGTACGAGCACCATTCTATAGAATTATTATTTACTCTCACTCAACCATTTGTTCCAAATGGGCCATATATATTCCCAATCCTCATCAGAAGTTGGTCCGTGAATCGAATTGACAAACTTGACTCCAAGTACTGGGATCAATCTACCGCCAAGAGTAATTTTCCCGACAGATACTTCGGTCCGTTTTGTTGGACCTGCATTCTTTCGCACAAATTTCTTTTCTGAGAATAAATATTCGAACATTCGAGTTGGCGCTTTACCATTGAGAAAGAT
>JAYXXD010000132.1:0-704 GCA_036019775.1 Thermoplasmatota archaeon | reverse complement strand
CTCAGCAGTGGGTGCCTTTGATTTATCTTGATCCAGATACGCCCCGGATTGTGCACGCAATAAGAGGGCGGAAGCGATACACGGGCCGTTGACCGTCGACACCCATTGAAATCCGTGGCCTTCGCGCTGGAAGAGGTATCTGGAGCACCAGACCATGAGATTACGACCATTCTCTCCGTTTGCATCTCCTAACCAAGGGATTCATGCCAAGGGTGGCAAGAAATTCCGACGCAAGAGTTGCGTTACCTTGGATCAATTCTCTTGATGAACTACTCGCGACTTGCATCGCTAGATTGAGAATTTCGTGAATGCATCAAGACCCCGGTTCAAGTCCGGGAGTGGGGACCATATTGCTCAGTCTGAGGTTTCCCTGAGCGGAGACTCGATGGAGATGCGCCACCCGCAATAATGCGCTCCTGCGTAGGTGGGGTTAACGTAGATCACGTCCCAACGTCCGCTGACCGTGAAGGGCTTGCGCCCCTCAGCTTCGAGCCTGATGCATGCGCCCCAGTCGTCGGTGCTCACCGTGGCTTGGGCCTGGAAGAGCAAGTCCCTCTCGTAGAACCAGACCTCTTTTTCGTGAAAATGTTCGAAGAACACGGGCTCCTTTTTCTCACGGTCATGTGCGCTCTTTTCGCTGTGCTGCGGCGTATCATTCGTCATGAACACATGCCTTGATGAGGCCTTTTGAAGCAGGCTCATGC
>JAYXXD010000131.1:0-736 GCA_036019775.1 Thermoplasmatota archaeon | reverse complement strand
TGGTCGTTGGAACGTTGACTGCCGATGATCCTTGGGGAGCGGTTGCCGCGGTCGGTTCGACGATGACGGTTTGGCCGTTCATATCCCTCATCTTCATGCTCTACTACCATTCGAATGGAAACAAGGACCGAAGAAAGGGAGCAAAACATTCACTCGTTGCATCCCTGGCCGCCATCATGTTCGTGGTGGTGTTTGGCGGCATCCTACAATCCTGAGATCTCACGTTGGTCAAAACGAATGAGCAGCAGGGCCCGTTTTGATCACCCGTTCGACCAGAGGATACCCTTTGCTCATGCATAAATCAAGGATAGAATGCCGGACTTATTCAGTCGCTGCTGCTTTTTGTGCTCTCTTCTTCCTGTTTTGTCGCTTCTTGTACCAGGGATAGATTGGCCACTTAGCCAGCCCAGTCCACATCACAAAGAAGATCAGTGTCGTAGATACCAGTTTATCGATATCTGCGGACCACACAGAATCCACAAAACCTTGGTGAAACCAAGCAATTCTCGCGTGGTATACCACTAAAATTAATCCAAACGCAAGGTGGATGTATCTCCATATTGAGTTCCAGTTTGTCCTCATGAAGAAATGACTTTGAAGTCGAAAGTTGGTTTTTGCTGCAGCCTCTCATGCAGTTCCTAATTTTTGAAGCGTCAAATTGACCTTCGGCCAAGTTATACACTTCCATAATTGGTGGAGCAGTGGGTAGCGAACAAACAGACTCACGGCAAGCACT
>JAYXXD010000130.1:0-760 GCA_036019775.1 Thermoplasmatota archaeon | reverse complement strand
TGTTCAACGGTGCTCGTTCAGATGCACCACGCCGACCTCAAGCCGCTCGTGGGTAGGATGGACTTCGACGAGGAGCACAGGAACCTCGAGAACCTCAGCCAAATCCTCGGCCAAGGAGAGCGGGAGTTCGATGCGCTGGTGCGCCGCATCGTAGCGAAGCCAGCCATCAGCCATACCAAGTTCAGCCCTGAGTTCCGCCATGTCGTCCTGGGCGTCTTCAAGCGAGGTCGGAATCGCACCAAAGAGCACGGTGTCGTCATCGCTCAGCACTTCGTATGGACGCAGAGTCGCCTGGCCTCGGCGCTTGAACCGGTTGCGAAGTTGCCCCGCATCCTTGTATTTCGCCGTGCAGAATTTCAGATGGTAGGGCTTGTCAGCGGCCGCTTCTTTGAGCCGCAAAGCGAGTTCGGCCGAACCCTCTGCAGCCGCCGTGATACCGCCGCTGAGGTTGAAGCCACGAACGTCCATGTTCTCTTGATTGCCCACCGTGATTTCCAATTCGTTGAGGTTGAGAAACGAGACGGGAACAGTGCTTAACTCATCGAGCAAGGCAAAGAGTTGCTCTTCCTTGTCGGGCTCACACGGCAACTCAACCCCGACCTCAATGCCCGACTGGGAGCACGCCTCCATGGTGGCTCGATATTTTGTGGTCGTACCGTCCAGGAGGTGAAAGCGAATCTCGTCCAGTCCAGCAGCTCCAAAATCTGCGGCTCGGTCCGGGTCAAAGGGAATGGATGTGTAGGCGTGAATGTGGTGCTCA
>JAYXXD010000129.1:0-766 GCA_036019775.1 Thermoplasmatota archaeon | reverse complement strand
TGTCGACCGTGGTCATCGTCACGTACGACCAACGGGTAGGAGGTCATTTTTGGAATGACGATTACGTGTTGGAGGAGGCTTTACTCGCATCCGTCCAATCAACAATCATCCTGTTCGTGATCAACGAATTGGCCGGGATAGCATTCGGTGCGTACAACAGCTCTGCAAACGCCAAACGAAACTATCCAACTTCACCAATACGAACGGGGCTCATAGCGTCTCTACCGCTTGTTGTAATGAATCCGCCTTGGGCCTTGGGTTTGGTTCTTCTCATCCCCATACTTGCTCTTTTCTTTGTTCTGTATTGGGCATCTACCGATCCCCCATCAATCTTAGTGGGCCATTGAATCGCTGTACATCAACAGAGCCGTTGGAAGGGCTTGCAGTGGGTCGAATCACTCGTTACCCTTTGCTGAGGCGAATTTTCTTTCCTCAAGTCATCGCCGCGAATTCAAATACGCGAAGCACGAGACCGTGGCGTGAACAACTGGGTCTACCTCGGTCTGGCCATCGTCTCCGAGGTGCTGGCCACGGCCTCGCTCAAATCCACCGAGGGGTTCACGCGCCTGGTGCCCTCCATCGTCGTGCTGGTGGGCTACTCGGCGGCGTTCTACTTCCTCTCCCTCACGTTGGACACCATTCCCATCGGCGTTGCTTACGCCGTCTGGTCGGGCGTGGGCGTGGCGACCATCACCCTCGTCTCCTTCGTCCTGTACGACCAGAAAATCGACGTCGCAGGTCTGGTCGGCATCGGCCTCATCGTGGC
>JAYXXD010000128.1:0-783 GCA_036019775.1 Thermoplasmatota archaeon | reverse complement strand
CCTGTTCATTTCGTTGAAAGCTTGATGCCTCAATTGCCGAATGCAACCTTGAAGGTTTATCCTGATGCACATCATTCGTTTGATTGTGAGCATGATTACACATATCTTCCAAAGGCGGTTCATTTGAAAAAGCGAACGATTCGAATCGACAAGAATGGATCCATGTCTGGAAAGTTATTCCTTGGTCTGCGATTACCTACCAATAAACGCTGGCAACGACGATGGGTCATTCGGCTCTTACGAAACAGAGGTGCGACTGTTGAAGGCAATCCAGAAGCCCGTGCAGATGCACTGGTTCGTTCAAGAGAATTTTTTGTTGAGCATCTTTCATAGTGTCATTGTATAATTCAACCGAATTTCCAACTGAATTCGTTGTTACTACTGAAACAAGAAGACTTTTTTACATCCGAGTTATCTCGTTAAGCATGGATTCAACAGCGTTGTTCGATAAGTTGGTTGAGGCGTACAATGCATCAAAAGGATTTGATGGGTTCTCTTTAGAATCCCTCGATTTTTTTGATAACTATCCCGCTCAAATTACAGATTCTCCTGACTGGTGGAGTACGCAGAAAGGAGCATATGAGCGATCTCTAAAGCCAGAGTTTTTCGATCTCATTCGTTCTGTGAGTGATGTCGTTCAACAATTTGATGATGGACTTGAGAAAGATGTGAGTAAGTGTATTGGACAAACGCATGATGCTTCAACACGTCCTATCCAGTATCGATGGGCTGCCCTCCACACAGAAGGTGCTGACAAGCGAATCGATGTTCAATTTTTCATCA
>JAYXXD010000127.1:0-790 GCA_036019775.1 Thermoplasmatota archaeon | reverse complement strand
GCTTCCGCGGCCGTATATCCGCTGCTCGAGGTCCAGCGTGCTGCGAACCGCATTGAGAAAGAAATGCACATGTTCATCACGCGTATGGGCATCCTTTCGCTGGGTGAAGTTGGCGCCCAATCGATGTTTGACATCCTGAAACAGATGCGCGACTACGGTGAATTGGCCAGCGAAGTCAAGCGCATCGAGACGCTGGTGGACAAGTGGCACACCGCCCTTCCGGAGGCGGCCCGGATCGTGGCGCAACAATCGCCTTCTCCCCTGTGGACGGATTTCCTTGACCGGATGGCTTTCTCCATCGAGGCAGGCCAACCCATTGACGAGTTCATGCGCTCTGAACAGGAGACCGTGGCCGAGCAGTACACCACCCTCTACGACACGCGCCTTGAGAGCGTGGACACCATGCAGGAAATCTACGTCTCCATGGTCACGGCGGGGTTGTTTGGATTGGTCATCGCTGGCATCCACCTGGTGCTCTTCGAGGTCGGCTCCGCCAGCGATACGCCGATTGAAGTGGCCAGCCGGCTCCGCTTCCTGATCTTGGCGTCCCTCTTGTTCATCTTGGTCAACATCGGTGCCGTGTTCGCCTTCCGGGCCACGATTCCCGACGACGCCACCTTCGCGCGTGATGAACTCGAGACGCCGTTCCGCATCAACGCGCGCCGCGCCTTGCTCGCTTCGGGGGCGGTGACCCTTGGCTTGCTGTTCTTGACCAGCATTGTGGTCGTCATCTACTGGAGCGCCATCGGTGAAGGCTGGGACAAGTATGGCCTGCTGTTGCTGGCCATTC
>JAYXXD010000126.1:0-823 GCA_036019775.1 Thermoplasmatota archaeon | reverse complement strand
ACCAGCATCTTGGTTCGGAACAATTGCAGAAAACCCTCAAGATTTTTCGAACAATATAGACGATAAGGCATTCCTTGCTCATGCGGAATTTGATTCAGAAACGAGTTTCGGCTTGGATGGATTTTTACTGGAATTTGAAGTAAGCGGTTATGATATTGCTATGATTCGACCTGCTAACCGAACTGCAGTTGAAGCTGAACCGCCCACTCCTGGTACTCCCGATGCGGAATCGTACATCTTGCTTTCAGGTGAAATGCGCACGGATACGCCTTCTTACGTCTCTGAAATGGTGTACTATTGGTTTGTATTATGGATTCTCATACCGTTTGCTTTGTTGATTCAACAAAGGACTGCAGTTGATGCCCGGCTCAAATCAATCAAGATGAATGATTGATCACTGCTCGGGTAGTGTTCCATTCAAACTGTCAGGATTGTCTTCAAGTGGCCCCCATTCAGTTTTGGTACGAGCTAATCCAAATCGTTTGGCATAGAGGAAACGGAGGTTCTTCCACCCATCTCCTAGGATGTAAAAAATCTCTAGATTGAGAATATATTTCGTCATCAAATTCCAGTTTCCATAGACTAAAATACCATTCTGTATAGGATGAAGTATGAGCAAAACTGTTCGAACACTCTTTGTTAGTATGATGCTACTGTCTATTTTTCCAATGACGATGGTCCAAGCAGTCCCAACAGAAGCATCGCAATATCATTACGGAGTTGAATACGATTGGTCAAGTCTTGACAGCGACCTCGAGAACCTCACAGGCCTTGATGTTCAGGAATTATTTTCTAAATTAATGGATGACGCGGATGATGCAGG
>JAYXXD010000125.1:0-848 GCA_036019775.1 Thermoplasmatota archaeon | reverse complement strand
TCGACCTTTGGGGACCGACCCAATTTCCAGCCGTCCCGAGCGCCGCGAAGAATGTGCGGGGCTTGGGAGAGGTTTTCCATGCCGCCCGACACGACGGTGTTGGCTTCACCAAGTTTGATCATCTGGGCACCGGACACAATCGATTGGATGCCCGAGCCGCAAATTCGAGAGAGGGTGAGCATGGGCACCTCCTGGGGTATACCCGCCTTCAGCCCTGCATGGCGAGCACCGTAGATGGATTGTGAACAGGTCTGGAGAGCGTAGCCCATCACGACGTGGTCAACGGCCTCTGGCGAGGTCCCGGTCTTCTCGAGCGCCCCCTGAATGGCCATTGCACCGAGTTCTTGAGCGCTGATGGTTTTCAACGCACCACCGGCTTTGCCATCGCCTCGCTTTCCGCCAACCCATTCACAAAACGGTGTACGAGCACCGCCGACAATGACCACTTCGTCGCTCATGGTTCCCTCGAATCAAACGAGGGGTATGAATCTCACTCTTGCCCTGCGTGAGGCGTCACATCACTGGAGACCGTTGTTGCTCACCATCATTGGAATGGCGACAAGCAACGCACAAACGCCGGAACAGAAGGCCGAAATACCCGCCCAAATGCCGAAGGCAGCACCATCACCGAACATGGACGCCAGTCCACCGTCGGGAGTCCCTGCGGCGAACGAAGCCAAGCCGAGCACGAATTGAGCCCCGATGATGCCCATGGCCAACCATACGCCGCGCTTTTCGTAGCGGGTCAGGAACACACCGGCGGCGACGAAGCCGACCAATCCGGCCAAACTGGAAAGCCCGTCCATGGCTTTTGCTGCGGCGGGGTACTCGATGATTTCACCCGTCAT
>JAYXXD010000124.1:0-939 GCA_036019775.1 Thermoplasmatota archaeon | reverse complement strand
AACAACGGCACCGGTTGGATTGAAACAAAGAGCAATCAAGTTATCGAAACTAGAAATGCAACAATTGCAGATCACAATAACGATGGTAATGCCTCACTTTTCTTCCCGAATCCAATGATAAGTGACGGTAATCTAGCTACAATTGAAGGCGCAATCCAGTTTAATGATTTTAATAACTCAGCTATTCTTGCAATGAACCCAAGTCCTTTGCAACCATATTCCCAACCATTCGACGTTTTGTTCTCTGATCTCAACAATGACAGTGTCATGGAACAGTTTGTACTTGCAGGCGAGGGCTCTCAAGGCGTCTTTATTGGAGCGTGGCACAATCTTTCAATCGATGCAGACCTTGATGGAAACAATGACTTGTCGGTGGAAGGGTATTCCAGCTCATCGATACAACACCTTGGGGAACTGACACTTTCAGATTCTAGTGATTTAATAAAGACATTATTTGAACTCTCTCTTTCTCACAATCCAAGTATAATCGATGGGTATGGGATTGAAATGCAAGGATATCCCATTTTGTTGTCAAGTAATTCAATTGGCACCGCAAATGTTTCAGATTTGGAGATAAATTATGATGTTGAATTTTTAGTTAGTAACAATCCAGGATTAGTTGGCTCGTTAACCAATTCTCTAAATTTAGAGATGGAAGCGGGTATTGGCCAATTTGATGTCACTTTACCTGTAGAAACAAGTCAGCCTGGCTCTTTCGAAGTCGTGGGTTTGACTTTAATCTCCACTCCTGGTGCACCGAACATAACTTTACCACCCGACCCAGTGCTTACAAGTACTGTAACTCTGGATAATGTAAAAATTGAATGGCAACCAATTTCTGAGTTTGGGCCAAATTTAGTTGAGTTCCTGATTTACAAATCCAACTCAGTAGAATCAATTGATTATTCGGCTCCCGAAGACATTGTTGTTAACCAAAAT
>JAYXXD010000123.1:0-1158 GCA_036019775.1 Thermoplasmatota archaeon | reverse complement strand
ACCACCAGTATTGTTGGCCCATATTGTGTATGTTGTTTGTGTCATGTTCACAGTAGGTGTGCCTGAAATGACACCATTCGAAAATATCAGACCAGTTGGCAGGTCAGGATTAATCTCCCAATTTGAGGGGGACCCACCCGAAGTACCAATTCCTGGAACTGTAACGCTCATATTGTTACTTCGTGTGAGAGTTAAATCGCTAACAAGATAGGATATTATTGGAGCCAACTCAACGACAGATATGGTGATGAACACCATACTACTCCCGAACGAATTATTTCCCCAGATGGTGAAATTAGTTGATGAAAGAATTACTGTTGGGGTTCCAGATATAGAACCATTACTGAAAATCAAACCACTTGGCAATGCAGGATCTATAGCCCATGTTGAGGCTGCTACAGCGTTGTTAATTGCAGTAATGTTCATGCTTGAAACATAAGTGGTCATTGAGCAGTCTAAATCTCCGTACAATTGTTGACATACTTGGTCGTTTATTTGGTAGGATATGATTGGCGCATCTTCAGTCAAATCTTGACAACCATCAGAATCTATGTCTGTAGAAGGGTTTGAAACCCAATTCAAATTCCCTTTAGGACAACTATCGTTTGAATCTAAAATACCATCATTATCATCATCAAAATCTTCACTATTCAAAATACCAACAATATAACTCGAGGTACCATATGTTCGGACTGTGTTTGACCCATAAGTCAAATTATTTGCATCATTTCTTCCGAGCAGTGTTACACCATATTCATCGCTAAACATCTCTGAATATTGATACGTCGTGTAATAGTATCCAACATAAAGATTCATTGAGATAGTACTGTTAATTGTTCTTACCCAATCAATCGATCCATTAACAAATTTAGTGAACGATATCCCTGATGGATATTGATTGCCCGATGAATCATTCCAAGAATTTGAAACATATCTCGCCGTGTAAATGGAACCATCTGTAGATTGGCTGTATTCGACATTTAAATTTGAACTTAGATTATCATTGACTTCCATGTTGTTTAGATTGCCACTCGAATCAAATGAAATAATGTAGCTTGATGCACCATATGTTCGGACTGTTTTTGACCCATAAGTCAAATTATTTGCATCATTTCTTCCGAGCAGTGTTACACCATATTCATCGCTAAACATCTCTGA
>JAYXXD010000122.1:0-1880 GCA_036019775.1 Thermoplasmatota archaeon | reverse complement strand
GCAAGTACTTCAAGAAAATTCAGCGTGCGAAAACCAAGTACGAACTCCAAAGCATCGCTTCGACCATACAAAGCGATCTTGACCGTCGCAATCTTTCTTACGACGAGGCACTGAATCTCGGCAACTTCATTCAAAATCGTGCAGATCAGTTGCCTGGCACGTCCATCGTTTATGCCGTGTCCGATCGAGATGCCTATCGTCGTACGCTTGAGTTGTATCTCCGCGATGCGCTGTTGACCCGTACAGAGCAGCTGTTGTTGTGGGAAGAGCGCAGGAGACTTGGAATTACGGATGAAGAACACGATCGTCTACTCAATCAACTTCTTGGGATTTGGAAATCGCAAGGAAAGACCGTGACCATTCAACGGTTCGAAAAAGCAGGAGGGAATGCTGATGTTTAGGAACAAGACGCTTCCTATTCTCCTTGCTGTTTTGCTCGTTGGACATCTTGCTTTACCATTCGCTGATGCAACAACGACGAGCGCACGCTCAGGGCCTGATTTCCAAGTTAACGAGGTACTCTTTGACGGAGCAGGTTCCGTCTTTACCAGCAGTGGCTTGGTTCTCGCCCCAGACACGCACACCGTTAGGATTGATGTTTCAAATGCAGGCTCATCCTCCGGTAACGCTTTCCTTTCTCTGGTCCACAAAGGCTCTCCGAACGCAGCCGAGCAGATTGTAAATACCGTCGACCTTGGTGTTATGGCCGCGAATTCAGGGCCTACGACTTACTTGATGAGTTGGACTGCAACAACAGGACCGTCACAAACTCTGTTTGCTCGCATTTCAGGCGCCAACGACGGGAACATCGCAAACAATGAGTATCGAAGAGATTTTGATGTCGAACGTTTGCTTGATTGGTCCATTACGACCCCTGAAACGCTTCCGACCATTACCTCAGGAAGCACAAGCGCATTCTTAGATCGTATCTCGCACAAATTCAATGTCTCAGTCGTTAACGACGGAGTTATGCCATTCTCTGCTCGTATGCAGATCGTACTGACAAATGCCTCGGCTACGCCATCGACAGTGAACATCGATTCAGAAATCAAGACCATTCATCCACCATCTACGTACAACACAAACATCGGAATTGTCGAGGCATTACCTCTCAACGCTACGTTTGACGCCTCCTCATTTTCAGGCTTGTGGAACATGTCTGTTCGTGTCATTTTGGATGATGGAAGCGGGCCCGTCACGGATACATACAAGGAACTTGACGTAACATTTAGTGACTACATAGCAGAACTCATCGGTGCTGCAAAGCGCACCACCTCGCCAGGCGATTCGACTACACTGTTTTACACTGTGAAGAATATTGGGTCGACGACAGACAGTTTCACCATCAGCGTTAGTTCCACTCAGGGTTGGGCGGACACCTCCCTTGACGGCACCTTCACAGATTTTCTCATAAGCGGAGCCACCACTCTGGTTCCCGTACATGTCACCGTCCCGCACGGTACCTCATTGTCTGATGTTGATATCATCTCATTCTCAATCACCTCTGCTGGAAGCGGTTACACCTTGTCCAACACAACTCGAGTCATGGCTGGAGAGTATCTTGAGGCCACAGTCGATATAACAAATGACACGACATACGTACTTCCTGGAAAATCGGATACAATTGCATTCAACGTCACGAACACTGGAAATGCCATAACATCGTTTGATCTTGTTGCAGGATTCACATCGAATCCTCTCAATTGGGTTCACAACATATCGATTGATAACACAGGTGAATTGGCTGTTGGACAGACGGTTTCAGGGTTTATTGAAGTTGAAGTACCGCCCATTCAATTGCCACTCGTCCCTGCAGAAGACAACGCTGCGGGGAGTAGCCTGAACGTATACGTAACAGCGGTAGCTGACGCTGGAAGCAT
>JAYXXD010000121.1:0-2258 GCA_036019775.1 Thermoplasmatota archaeon | reverse complement strand
AACCGGCATCGAAACGGTAACATCACTGCCAAAATCAGCACCAATGACATTCGATGCATTTGACCATCCAAGACGCTCTGCAAGACCAGGTCCTGTTGACCCAGCCCCAGTATCAGCCGCAGATTTGCCACAGTAAACCACTGAGGCGCCTAGAGTTTCGATGGATTCCTTGAGAATGGACTGAAGAGCATTCGAATCAAGATCTTTCCAAGCATCATCCCAGACTCGAACGATGTTGTCAACACCCATCGCTTTCGCATCTTTGAGAATCTTCTCCGTTCCTGCTGCACCAACTGTGAGTGCAGTTACGCTTCCACCAGTCGCTTCCTTGTGTCGCAACGCTGTTTCGATTGCAAAACTATCGTATGGACTCATCTCCATCTTAACTGTTGAAAGGTCAACTCGACCCCCCTGAACAGAAATTTTTGCATTTGTATCTGGAACCTGCTTGACCAACACGACAATTGTAGACATCTCTATCGCTCCTGCGAATGAGATTCGATTCATGAAGATTGGCTTTCAGCCGCCAAGAATTCTGTCTCAAAATTGAAAGAAAAAGGGAACCTTTACAGGCCGTCTTTGGACAGGAGAAACTCCATGTCCGAAGACCACCATGTTCCCGGCCCTCCTAGTGATATAGCAGATACACTCAATGCTTGGCGAGATTTATTTCAACGAAAGCATGCTGATGATATCGAAGGATTGAGCGTTCTTGATGCAACTGAAGACCCCATCTTCTCATTCTATGTCGATTTTGCAGATATCGATGGAGATGATTTGCTGAGTTATCGGTTTAATGAATACCCAGAACAGACCATCGAACTAGCAAACGAGGTCCTAAGGTCGATGTGTTCAGAACATACCGATGTCCGATGTGTTCTACGACCACTGGTTTTTCCTGATGAAAAGATTGTTTCTGTCTCAGACCTACGAATGCGAAACCGAAGCAAACTCGTAAGTCTGATTGTGAGCGTAAAGGATGTCGGACCACGGCTTGGATATCTCAAACGGGCAAGGTATGTATGCATCGAATGTGGACATCAAGAATTCGTTGACCAACGTGTCGCAAGAGAACGAAAGCGACCAAGTGGCCCATGCAAGATTTGCTATGATGAGGCAAAAAAAGCGCTGGATGGCGACATTTCATATCCCCTGTTCCGTCACTTGAATTCATTGTTACAATTAGCATCAGAGGGCTCCTTCTATCAGGATATTCAATACCTGAACGTGCAAAACCATGATGCGGCCGATGAGCAAGCAATCCAGATTATCGTTGATGACGAATACGTGGACGCATACAAAGTAGGTTCAACAATTCGAGTCAATGGGGTGGTCTACATCGATCCAATTCCAGATCGTAGTTTCATCAAAGATACACGTCGAATTCTCCAAGTGCGTGCACTGAGCATCGAAGAAGTCTCATGATGTGATATCGAGCATGGTCTCATATGCTTCTGGACTGGCTTCAAAATGTTCTGCGATGGATGACAAACCTGCGGCGACTCCTGCAGCGACCCCCATCTTTGCATCGAACGGATGTAGCGTCCCATCCATAACTGCTGCTTTGAACGAAGCCAAATCATTCCAAGAGCTTGGTTCTCCGAATTTGGGATTTGGCGTTACTTGAATGTGGCCAAACTCAGGCAATACGACGTGTTCTGCAAGTTCGTACACAGGTGACTGCTCATCTTCTGGATCGAGGTAGGCTTTCTTCATCTTCTTCTGAACCTTTTCAAGCGTGTCGTGAAGTAGAAGTGCTCCATTTGGATCAGACTTACTCATCTTGTGATCGAACGAATCCATACGAACACCGGACGCTTTCAAAGAAGACAAAATTGGTGTGTGAAGACAGGTTGCTTTCTTCCAGTTCCACTTTGAAGCCATATCTCGCATGAACATGTGCGCTTTTCGCTGGTCCATGCCGCCGATAGCAACATCGATGTTCAACTCGAAGATATCAGCTGCCTGCATGGCAGGATAGTAGAATTTCGACAAATCGTGGTCTGATGAGGCTTCATCGCGTCCCATAATCGTGAACGTTTTGCGAACCATTGGTAGGGTGGCTCCCTTCGAACATCGAAGAACTCGTGCCCAATAATCTCCAGAATCCATCAGTTGGCTCGCCCAATAAAAGCGAAGTTGACCAGGTCCATCTCCTTCTTCTGGATAATCGAGGAGGGCACGGAATGTTTCTTCCATGTAGACAGCAGTCTTCTGGATATCTTCCATATTACCGCCAAATTTGTCGTTCACCCAAG
>JAYXXD010000120.1:0-2472 GCA_036019775.1 Thermoplasmatota archaeon | reverse complement strand
ACAAGCATCATGGTCGAGCGTGTTGGTCTTGCAGCAGAATCTGCAAGGACGATGAGTCAAGTCGCACCTCGTCTTCTGATTCTAGCTGGTGCGACTGGAGTTGGAAAGTCGACAGCTGCTCGAGAGATTGCAGCAGCGTCCGGATTTTCTCGTATTGTTTCAACAGATGCAATTCGCGAAATTATGCGTACCTGTATCGATGTTGTTGATGATCCTGCACTTCATCGGTCGTCTTTTTCTAGAGGCGAAAATGGAGAGGCAGTCATCGATTGGCAACGAACATGTGAATCCGTTGAACCTGGAATTACGGCAACCATTGAGCGTGCTCGCCGTGAAGGGATTGATTTGCTCATTGAAGGTGTTCACATTGTACCGAGTGACCGTTTGCTTCGTGCTTGGAGAGAAGGTGGAGGCATTGCTGTTGGCTTGTTGATGCAGGTTGAAACTGAGGAGAAACATCGAGACATGCTCAAATCCCGAGATGCGCATTCGTATCGAAGAGCAGATAGGTATCTCGCAGGCTTTGATCGGATTCGTCGAATCCAAGAAGGACTGCAAGAGCGAGCAAAGATTGCTTCATGGCCTGTTGTTGATCCAACATGGGGAAGCGATACGGACCGTATCAAGCACTTCCTCAATCTTGCTTGGAATGAAAATAAGTCTTGATTACAATTCAACGACAAACTGAATCGGTTTCATCAACATTGCATCACTGTCTGAAACGCCAAGTTCTGCATCAACTTGGATTTGATTTGAACCTAGATCGGTTACAGTGATATTGATGAGTTTGACTTCAATTCCAGCGATTTCACCATGATGAAGAAGGTCTTCGTGTGAAGAATCCATGGCTTGTGTAACAGATTCCAGAGCAGAGACGCCGTTATCGTACCACACTTCAGCTCGAGATTCAACAAGGCCAGGTAGAACGGATTCAACATCTTGTGTCGTTTGAATGACTCCATCGCTTGCAACATCATGAGGCACAGACATGCCTGCAAGCTTAATGGCAAAGATTGCCATCGAAAGCAAGGACATCATGAGAACGACTCCGGTAGCGAGGAGCATCTGTGCTTTGTCGTCTTTCTGTGAGGGACGCATCATCAAGCACCTCCTCTGGACCATACATCGAGGCTGATGGTCCAAACGTCTGAATCAACCACGACCAGTTGATGTACGGTTACTGTCGCCCCGTTTGGAGTCCCTACCTCACCGTAGGGAGTTGCAGGCATAGCATTCTGTGCTAACCAACAATTCGCTTCCTTTCCAGCTGGAATCATATCTTGCAAGATGGCGCATGCATCATCAAAGGAATCTTCTGAAAGAAGTTCATGCAATCGGCTTTCTCCAATCAGTTCAGGAGGCAAAGCCATTGAAGCAGTTATGGCATCCTCGCCAGCAGATTCGAGTGACGCATCAATGGCTACAGAACGTGCATCAGGAACATTCACACGGATGAGGAACGTTGCCGACATGAAGAACAGCCAAAACAATGTCAACATCTCAAGAATGTGGACTTGTGCGTCTTCGTCCTTACGCACAGCATCATCCTCCAAGATTCAGAGGTGCGGGTACGAAGGTTCCGACCGATGGATTGACGCCAGGAGGCTCGGTAATTCCAATGAGACCGGGAGAGAATGCAATCAGATTGAACACCACAAGTGCGACAAGAATCATCATCCCTGAGTGTTTGAAACCAGCTGAAAACCGACCTGTTGCCATGAGACCAGCCATACAACCGTTACCGATGGCTTGCATTGTTACCCCATAGTAGAAAATTGTCAAGAAAAACAATGGATCAACATTCCGAATCTTCATGTTTCCAATATTCTGGCCGCCTCCACCATCATCTGAAGAGTTCGAATTGGCAATTGCTGGAATAAAGACCGTGGAGAGAACAACAATAACACCAAGGAAAACGAAGTACGAGGTCCAAATAACCGCAATGTAGGATCCTATCGCCCGTTTCCGTTCACCCTCAAGGAATTTAATTTCTCTTGAATCGTTTGCAGCAGTAACCAGAATATCAGAAATCTTTCCGCCTGCACGATCGGCCTCTGAAATCAGTGAAATCGCTCGTTTGACCAGTGGTGTTCCAACCCGTTCTGCAAATTGAAGGATAACGTCACTGAACTTGATCCCCCACGACAATTGATCGCTCATCTTCTTGACTTCGTCATTCAAGGCCCCATATTCTGATGTTGCCAGCGTTTGAACTGCGACCGTCATCGATAGACCACCCTTCCAATATTCCGCAAGGTCTCGAAGGAAATCAGGGAATTTCTCTTCAATCTCATTTTTCTTGTTTTCAACACTCTCCCAGTAGAACGAGGCAGGCCACAAAAAGAAGAAGAACATCAATCCAAAGAAATTGAGGAAGATGGTTGGATGGACACTGATTGGTCCAAGGCTGTATTCTGGACCAATCCACAGCGACTTGTTGTTCATGTTCGCAGGAATTCCATCAAAATACTG
>JAYXXD010000119.1:0-2521 GCA_036019775.1 Thermoplasmatota archaeon | reverse complement strand
CCAAATCCATGACAACACCTCAAACAAGTTCGCTCAATTTCTTGACTTTACCTTCTGAAGGTGCTTCACCACGCTCAATCATGCCCTCGAGTTCAGCAATCATTGATTCAGCCGTATCAATGGTTTCTTGCGTGACAGTCGTACTCATCTCAATCGATTTTCGAATCATCTTGATGGCAGATTTTGCCTTTGAAAATTTCTTGGCGTCTTCCTTTGCCTTATCGCCGCGTTGTTTGGCGGAGTAACCGGTTGCTTCATCGAGGAAGGAAGACCACCGTCGGCGACTCTCCATCGCTCGTTCTCGACCACCATCAGCAGAGAGGAACGCTTCAAGATCGGATCCCTTCAACTGGACGACATCGACCTGCAATTTTCCTTGATCAGTGTAACATCCTGAAATGTTGGAGAGAAGACCAAACGATGCTTGGAATTCTCCTTCTGCATTGGCCTGAACATTCTCAAAATGTTGTGCTGCCAACTTGGCTAGTCCTGCATTTCCACCGATTGATTTCTCAACGCCTCGTTTGACTGCGAATCGCTCCATGTTGGTCCATTGGCATGACCCTCATAAGGCTCGCGAAGAAGAAGCCACCCCAAGAGAGGGGTTTTTCTGTACGATTGTGTGGGCCAACTATGCGCACCAAGGCGTCTTTCATTCTTCTGCTGCTCCTTCTCGCGCCTCTGGCAAGCGCATCAGAACTCGGATTCGAGAACGAGAATGCACTGGGTGAGCAAGGATTGAACATTCGAGGAGGAGAAGTTTCACCAAACAGGGAAAGCATCCTTTTGGTTGGCGATGATGGCTATACCCATATGATTTCAGCATCGTCTCCGGGCGACAGAAGTCAAGATAAGAACATCGACAGCAGTCGTTCTGCTCGATTCAATGACGTTTCTTGGCATCCGAATGGCCAGACTGCACTCATTGCAGGCGACCTTGGTGCTGCACTTCGCTACACTTTGAGCGACAACAGCATACAAGCTGTGAATGGAGCAGGGAAAGTAGGTAGCATCGAACTGACAGCAGTCTCTTGGCGTGCTGGTGGAGATCTTGCTTTCTTTGGTGCAAAAAATGGAAACATCTACAGTTTCAATGAAGGCGAAGGAATGTCACTGCTTGAAGGAACGATGGATTCAGAAATCACCGACATTGCTTGTCATATCGAGCATAACCTGTGCGTTGCCTCGGCACTAAATGACGGAATCGCAGTTATCGATCGTACTCGAGAAGTGACATGGTTGGACGGCACCTCAAGTAAAACCTGGATGGCAGTTGACTGCCCTGACCCGAAATATCGAAAATGTGTTGCCTTTGGTAGCGGCCGAGTTCATGTTTCAATCGTCCTAGATATCGAGGACGCCTCTCGTTCAACCACTGAAGAGGTCCTCGAACTTCTCGAAGGATCCACTGATTTCATCGCAACAAGCAGGGGATACGATGGGACCTCTCTGGTACATCTTGCGCCAATGGAATCCGTTCGTTACAAGACAAGTCTCGATCAGGTGTTCATGCATATGGAGGCTCAAGCCATCACGGAACACGATCCAGAAGTTGCTGGCCAGCGTATCGCACTGATGTGGGAAACAGGCGAAGACGATGGTTGGATGATTACCAACGAAGGACTTGTCATCAACATCTATCCAACAGATGGTGTCGAAATTATCGGAGGGATGTTAATCATGGGGTGGGTTGTTGTCATCTCCGTGGTAGGAACAGTCATTGGACTGATTTTCATGAATAGTTCGTATTTGCAACGAAAATACAGGCAACTGCGTGGCTTTGAAAAGAAAGAATGAGAAGAATGAACATCGTCTTTTTGTGCTAAGGTTCATGAGTTGTATCGACTCCCACGGAATGAGGGAACTGAATGGAACCTTTCGAAGCCATCGACTTTTACGATATCGAATCCTTGCTCACTGAAGAAGAAATCATGATTCGCGACTTGGTGCGCGAGTGGGTCGATGAAGAGGTTATTCCAAAGATCGAACATGCTTGTGAAGAAGGCATTTTCCTCGATGAATGGCGCGTTGCTCTCGGTGAAATGGGTGTTCTCGGAGCGCCACTCAAGGGCTATGGATGCCCTGGACTCTCCTACGTCGCTTACGGACTCATCTGCCAAGAACTTGAACGCGGTGATTCTGGACTTCGCTCGTTCGCATCTGTCCAAGGCTCTCTTGCTATGTACCCTATCTGGGACTTTGGAAGTGAGGAACAAAAAAATCACTATCTTCCAAAGATGACTTCTGGGGAATGGATCGGCTGCTTTGGCCTAACTGAACCAGACTATGGCTCCAATCCAGGTGACATGATCACTAAAGCAGAAGACATGGGCGACCATTACCTCCTCAACGGAGCAAAAATGTGGATTACAAATGGAACAATTGCAGATATTTCTATTGTATGGGCAAAAACAGATGAAAAAATAATTAGAGGATTTATAGTTGAGAAAGGAATAGATGGCTTTACTGCTCCTGAAATGAAAAATAAATGGTCATTACGAGCATCTGTTACATCCGAACT
>JAYXXD010000118.1:0-2594 GCA_036019775.1 Thermoplasmatota archaeon | reverse complement strand
CCGCATGTGAAGAATTCAATTTCATGACCGCGTTCAATGAGACCTTTTCCGAGCGATATCGCTCTGACTGCATGGCCACGCCCTTCTCCGGCCAATGCGTAAGCAATCCTCAAGACGCCACCTCTTCCAAGAGTTCGGGGATATGGAGAATGTTGCTAATTGAGTCCTTCGATTCTCGCATCGAAGCACGCTGGCACAATGCCCGAATGGTCTCAGAGGGCGGTTGATAATGGAGGATATGCATCGTTCCGTCCATCGACTCCACGGTTGCCGTACACGAGTCGACCCAATCGCCATCGTTCCAGTACTCGATCCCATTGATGCGTTTGAATTCTGCCTTATGGATATGGCCACAAACAACACCATCGAAACCAAGTCTCATCGCTTCTTCCGTAACAGCTGATGAAAATCTTCGGTATGTCTTACTGCTCCCCTGAAAAGCACGCCTCGCCATAGTTGCAAGGGACCATGGTTTCAAGCCTACCTTCTTGCGGAACCAAGCCACAGGTCGGTTCATTTTCATCAGCAATTGAACAATGGAATGACCTAGATTCGCTAGAAATCTGCTGTGTCTCATGAATAAGTCAAATTCATCACCATGCAGGATCCAAAGCCTGCGGCCATCTGCAGTTGTATGAACGGCCTCTTTTTGGATTTTGATTCCGTTTATTGAGGTATTTGCCCATGCTCTGAAAGATTCGTCATGGTTCCCAGGAACGTAAATGATGTTCGTGCCGCGCTCTGCTTTTTCCAGAAGATTGCGCAAGATGTTGTCACAATCCGTGTTCCATGACCATTTCTTTCCAAGAACCCATTGATCAACAATATCGCCGATTAAGTAAATGGTTTCAGCATCGTGTGTTTCGAGAAAAGCAAGAAGTTCAGATGACTTGATACCTTTCATGCCAAGGTGCCAATCAGAAAGGAACATTGTGCGGTAATGTATCTTGCCATCCATGAAGAGGGCCTCGAGTTAAAGTACACAACCAACTTACATAGTCAAATTCTTTGGATTCTCCAATGTTCTATTGAGTACTATTGTCCATGGTGAGCACGGTTGATGTCATTTGAACGCGTCGTGGTTTTGATATACGCGAGTGTGCCCGTTCAAATCGCTGCAGGGGTCGCCCAGCTTGGTCAAAGGCGCTGGGATGAGGTCCCAGTCCGTAACGGTTCGCAGGTTCGAATCCTGCCCTCTGCACCACATTACCCAACAAGTTGACATTCTGTTTTGTTATGGGTGGAGCGATAGCCGTGACGGATGATGCCCCTAACGTCGATGAGATTCGTGATACTGTCATCACCCAAATTGTGGATGGAGGGTATGTAACCGCCATACCAATTGTCATCTTATCTCTCTATCTATTCGTCCAAGGCTATCGCAGGCTAAGCCTAATCACTGCAATTGCTGGTGCAGCCATCGGATACCTTTCCGCAAGTACGCTCTATCCTTTCGCTCTCGAACTCGGCCTTGCCCTAACCCTTGATCGCTTCCAACTCTTCTCTGCAATGGCGTTCGCAATGATTGCTGTCATGATAACTTCCATGTCGATTCGATTGTTGGCAACAGGGTTTGTCTTCATCGTGATATCCAATGGAATTCAATTGTTGAAAAATTACGGAATCAATCCAGAACGAGGAGAATTGCTTCCTGGGATTACAGCAATTATTGCCTTCTTTGTTGGTATGTCATTCCGTCACATCCTTCCTCCTATTGTTGCAGCGCTTCTAGCTTCAATCGGATTGTATGTAGGTGGTTGTATAATCCTCGATTTGCCAATGGAATACCTCAATTTGGAATCCTCGCTTGCACCACTTCTTGTTATTCCGAGTGTGATTGTCAGCCTACTTGTTCAGCGTTGGCACAAGAAACGAAACAATCCGGATGACATTGCAACAAACGAGGTTCAACAACAACGACAAGCCGTCCGCAGAGCGCACTATCACCCTGAATTGGAAGTCGATACGCAGTGGGCCAGAGGCGGTCTTCGCAAGTGATTACGCTTCAAAGAAGACCGATATCTCGTCCAGCGATTTTCGTTCCAAATCAGGAATTTTTGCATCTTCTGCGGGGTAGCCCACGGGCAATACAAGCATGGCATGTTCATGGTCAGGTCGATTGAGAATGTCTCGCAAAAATCCCATTGGAGATGGTGTGTGCGTTAACGTGACTAATCCCATGTTGTGAATAGCATGGATGAACATACCTGCTGCAATACCACAACTTTCACTGCTGTAATAGGTTGGTCCCCATTCACCGTTTGGTCGCAACCGTTTCGATTGACGGAAGAGAACCACGACCCAGGGTGCATCTGTGAGATGCTCCTTGATAGCGTCGGTTCCTAGAGGTTGAAGTACTTCTCTCCAAGCATCGGGCATTCGATCCTGGTAGGTTTTCCGTTCTTCGGCTTCAGCTGCTTCTCGAATCTTTTGCTTCAATTCTTGAGAAGAGATTGCAACAAAGGTCCAAGGTTGGAGATGGGCTCCGCTTGGCGCTGTTCCGCCGCATAATATCGCCCTCTCAATCAGATGTTTTGGCACAACACGAGACGAGAAGTGGCGCGTCGTGCGCCGTTTCCTCATCTCTGCAAGCA
>JAYXXD010000117.1:0-2626 GCA_036019775.1 Thermoplasmatota archaeon | reverse complement strand
TCTTGAACATCATCGGAGGATTGCTTGCAGGAGATGGTGGTAGCATCACGCTCGATGAGCGGACCTACGGGCAGAAAGGGCCTTCCAGCGTAGTCGACGTTCGCCGTAACAAGGTCGGTTGGATCTTTCAAGATTTCCACCTTCTTGACAATCTTTCAGCTGTTGATAATGTTGCAATCGCACTCGAATTGTCTGGTGTCGCTTCGGATGAGGCAGTTGCTGCAGCGGAAGATGCACTGCAAAAAGTCGGTCTTGGCGACAGACTCAATTTCATTCCAGACCAGCTCTCTGGTGGACAACAACAACGCGTTGCAATCGCTCGGGCTATTGCAGGAAATCGACCCGTCCTCCTTGCAGATGAACCGACAGGGAATCTCGACATTGCAAGCGGAAAAGAAGTCATGAAACTGTTCAAGGAGTTGTGTCATGATGAAGAAAATCCAATCTCAATCCTCATGGTTACACACGATCCAGATCTAGCATCCAATGCTGACAGGATGCTTCTCCTCAACGATGGGAAAACGGAAGCCTCGGACATTCGTTCTGCTTGGGGCCTTGATGAGGAAGGTGAGGAAGAATGAGCGATGACGTCTCCGATTTGAAAGAAAGCGACTTTGCTAAAGGCCGTTCTCGAATTCGACGATATCAACATTCCTTGATGGAACTACCAAGTCGGCTCCGACTCGCTGGACAGAGTGCATGGCGTGGCAAGGAGCGCGGCATGGCCGTCATCGCTGGTGTTTTCCTTGCTTCCCTGGTCATCACAACCGTTCTTGCTTACGGCGTTGGATTGTCTCAATTGTTCTTTGAAGAATCTCTGGATTCCGAACCGTTTGATGCGAAGATTGAGTTTGCACGTACACCTGTTGAGAATGCGTCTGGATGGTCAAACAATACGACAACAATGACACAAGTTTGCGATGAATTGTTGAACGAGTTTTCTGAATTCAATGATTGTACCTTGGTTCTTGGACGCCAAGGAATCCATAGTGGTGGATTCTTTAACATAGAATTCGTTGTTGCTCAACCACTCGAAATGCGAGCGATTTCTGACAATGAGAATCCATTATGGGATACAATGAATTTTGATTATCCTGAGGCGCTCGATGCTGGTCCTCCAATTTCAGATAAACGAGCGATTCGTTTCTTGGGCCCAGAAGCCTTTGATGGTGAATTAGCCGACCGGCTCGGAGAGAACATCATCGCTGGTTTGGGTGAGTGGCCTACACCAGAAAATATGAGCGAGAACAGAGGAATCATCTTGCCTTCAACCATTGCAAGCGAAGCTCAAGCAAAGGTTGGTGACGTTCTTGACGAATTGACATTCGCTTATGTTGTTGATGAATCCACTCTAGTTGAAGCGAGCGTTACAGAAGATAACTGTGCAGGTGAAATTACGCCTGAAAACAACGAGATGATCTACTGTCGAATGTGGATGACCGTCGAAAATCTCACCGTCATGGGTATCTACGAACCATGGGATTTTGGCAATCCAACACTTCCATTCAATCCGATTTTTACGACTTGGGAAGTTCTTGAAGAATCACAACGTGAGACCTTAATCAACAATGATCACATGTACCTTGGTGTAACCATCGATCGAGGTCAACTACCAACCTCTTCAACCGCAGATGCTGCTGAATGGCTTGAAAATCTTGGAACCGAAGTTCAAGATGGAAACTATACTGATGCAGGTGTTGAATTGTACTATACTGATATCGTATCAGGAACCATTCTTTTCCTCAACATCTTCCTTGGATTGATTCAAATCTTCGATTACATTATCATGATTCCAATCGTATTCTTGTCCCTTGCAGTTCTTATCTACGGATTGGTTCTTTCTCTAGAGCAACGTCGTCGAGAGGTCAGCATCCATCGTGTCATCGGGGCTGATGGCAAGAATTTGCAAGGTATGGTTCTCTTGGAATTATTTGTGATGTCCTCTGTTGCTTGGCTTATCGGCTATATTTTGGCTCTCATGGCAGTACCAATCGTTCTCTCAGCAGTTGGTTTCATGGAATTCAGAACAGGTGATTTTGATGTGAATCCAACACTTGGAATTGGTTCAACATTGTTCACCGCAATTGCTACCTTGGGTCTCGCCATGATCTTTGGACGTAGCCGAGCTCGAGAGTTCATCGAACTTGAAATTGAAGAGGGTGTTCGCAAAACAACGACGAAAGCTGAACCAAAACGATGGCTTCACTGGACAGCATTCCTGTTCGGTATGCTCGCAGTTATTGACACATGGCTTGAGATGAACGGGAGTGAGGACGGTATTGTTTCCAACTTCTTCATTGAAGGTTTGATTGGAATTATCGGTCCATTTGCCTTATGGATTGGTGGAGCGTTATTGCTTGGTCGAATCGGTGCTAAAGGCCCACAAATCATGCAACTCTTGTTTGGACGCTCACCCCTTCTCAAGGATGTTAAGCGCGGATTGAAGGGGTCAGGATCGGCTGAGTCCGTTAATCGTCTTGCTGTCATTATGCTCCTTACGCTCTCCATTGTCACACTGGCAGCTGTTCAAGGCTATACTGGTACACTTGTCGATGAGAAGACGGCCGATGCCACGGTCGGTTCGGACTTGCAAATTTCAACCGAGCAGGCAATCAATGAAAGTACA
>JAYXXD010000116.1:0-2635 GCA_036019775.1 Thermoplasmatota archaeon | reverse complement strand
TAACAACAACTCGAGGCGTCATTACCTCAGTAATTGGAATTTCTCTCAATCGAAGGAGATTGTGAATAACCGTTTCTTCATCTTCCATCAATGCACCTTCTTCTTCTCCTAAATCTGCAAGGGCAGCAAGATCATCACGTGTTACGAGCTGACCGTCAGCACTCGGTAGGACCTTTTTCATCAATTGGATTGGCGTGATAAGGAATGCCAACGCGATTGTTATTGAATTCAATATAAGCCCGGTAAAGAGGGAGAGTTGGCGCCAATAGGCTGTACCGAGTGTTTTTGGGATGATTTCAGAAAGAAAAAGAACGGCGAGCGTAAGAATTACAGATGCAATCGTAAGATATTCTTTGCCAAATTCACTTTGAACTTCGGAACCCACTCCTGCTGCACCCATAGTGTGAGCAATTGTATTGAGGGTCAGAATTGCTGTAAGGGGCTTAACAGCATCATCAGCCTTGAGTTTCGCCCAAATCTCTCCTCGGCGATTCCCTTCTTTCTGCCAAACTGCAACTTGAGTATTTGGTATAGAAAGGACAACTGCCTCAAGTATAGAGCATAAAAAAGAAACACCTAGAGCAAGTATTGTATAAAAAATGAGTAAAGTGAGGTCCATATTGAACGTAAACTCCTGTCCGTTGGATGGTCCTGCCAGAACGTCATGCTTCTTGAAAATGTTGATTTATTCTGTAATATAGGGTTGATTTGAAAATCAATGCCTCTTAGCCCTAAATATGTCGGAGGGAGACTTTGTCCTAGTATGTGTGGCTTGGCCTTATGCAAATGGGCCACTCCACCTTGGTCACGTGGCAGGTTGCTACCTCCCTCCTGATATTTATGCACGATTTGAACGGTCTCGCGGAAACCGCGTTCTCATGGTATCTGGTTCTGATGAACATGGAACTCCGATTACTGTCACTGCAGAGCAAAATGGAGTTTCTCCGCAAGATATTGTCGATAAATATCACGCAGTGAACACAAAAGCGTTGATTAATTTAGGTTGTACATGGATGCCCAACATTGATCGTCGTGGCCCAGCATATGGAGGATCTTTGTTTAACCGAACCAGCGATCCTCAACACAAGCAAAAGGTACAAGAAAACTTTTCATTATTGTATGACGCTGGATTTTTTGAAAAGAGAACCATGCAACAATATTACGAGGTTCATCCAGATGGAGGTGGACGTTTCTTACCTGACAGATACATCGAAGGAACTTGTCCAGCTTGTGGTGCAGATGGTGCTCGCGGAGATCAGTGTGATGCTTGTGGCGCAACGTATGAATCATCGGAATTAAAAAATCCCGTTTCAAAAATGAATCCTGACGCTAAGGTTGAAATTCGAGATACTGAACATCTTTTTTATCGACTTGATTTGTTTCAAAAAGCACTTGAAGAACATGCAGCAAACAATCAAAAATCTTGGAAACCCAATGTTCGGGCAATGACGAAACAATGGCTGGACATGGGTTTACGCCCTCGTGCAGTAACCCGTGACCTAGAATGGGGAATTAACGTTCCACTTGAGGGGGATGAATGGGATGGAAAATGCATCTATGTATGGTTTGAAGCGGTTCAAGGATACCTTACATGCTCACAAATATGGTCGGATTCCTACGCAGACGAAACCTCTTGGGAAGATTGGTGGGTTGAGGACGATGAGAAAACTCAACGTCATTACTACTTTTTAGGCAAGGATAATGTTCCATTCCATACAGTAATTTGGCCAGCTATTCTCATGGGACTCAATCATGCAAGAAATGGTAAAACGGCCGAAAATCCAGTAGAATTACCATCGACAGGTAGCCTTCGTCTCGAAGACAATGTCCCTGCAATGGAATATCTAATGCTTGCAGGTGGACAATTTTCGAAATCACGAAAGCATGCTATTTGGTTACCTTCCTTCCTTGATCGGTTTGACCCCGACACACTGCGATATTATCTTAGCATCAATATGCCTGAAGCGCATGATACTGATTTTACATGGAACGAATTTGTCGATCGAATCAACAATGAACTCATAGCAACCTATGGCAACTTTGCGAATCGTGTTCTTTCCTTATCTTCCCGTTTGCCTGATACCCCAGGTGGCGAAAAACTTCCAGAATTTGATAACCTGGATAATTACTCTGATTTATGCAGTATTCTAGAGAAATTCCACGCTGAAATGACAAATTCACTTGAAAAACATCGCTACAAGGAAGCCTTGAGAACAGCTATGACGGCTGCACAACACGGTAATCAACTACTGCAATCGTCAATGCCATGGAAGCATCTCAAATCAGAGATTGATGCTGAAGGACGTAAAGAATCACTCTCTTCCTTAGCATTTGGCTGGAGAATTTGTCGTTACCTTGCCATTGTAACGCAACCATTTTTGCCATTCAGTGCAAAGAAACTCTGGAACATGCTTGGAATTTCCGAAGATATTGATGATGCAAAGTGGGTCGATGCCATCGATTGGTCCGTACCCGTTACGAACCCTTCATCATCATATCAACCATTATTCAAGCGGCTTGATGCAGAAGAAATCCTTAATCAAGAACAATCTCTTGTTGAAGATTCTGGAGAATCGAGCAATGTTCCTCATACAGTAAAAGGTGGAAAAAAGGAGAAGTTAAAAATGAAAAATGA
>JAYXXD010000115.1:0-2690 GCA_036019775.1 Thermoplasmatota archaeon | reverse complement strand
TTTTTGAGGACGTAAACCTCATCCGTATCCGGGTTGTAGACTGTCAAATTCGCATCATGTGCGGCTCCATCGAGGAGATTATCGGTTCCATCGAGGGCAGGAATCGCCACATCGAATGAGCCGTCGCTTATTGCATCGATTGGCACAGTAAACGACTGGACGGTCGGTGTAGTCGACCAACCACCGTCAACAGTGATGTTGATGTTGACAGTTTCGACAAGGTTACCTGTATTTTCCAAACTAAACGGAATCGTCACGATTGTTCCGGGAATTGCTGCGAGTGAATCAGGTGCAGTCAGTTGAACATCATGAATTTCTGACAGGTTGGCAACAATATTTGCGTTCAGTTCGACCAAATCTCCATTTTCATCCAACATCGATACGGTAAGAATAGCCATGTAGAATTCATCAGCACTTGCATCCGCTGAAGGAATGATGTTGACACGAACAGAGGACTCGTAACCTGCTGCGACGACGACGCTGGATTCGCTGTCGAGTACAAAGGATACATCGTCGTATCCTCCATCGTCCAACGATAGAGAGAATGTTGTTGGTGCGTTTCCTGTATTTTGAATGTTGACAAACGCAGAAAGTTGCTCATATGGAGATATATCAATCGATTGGCTGGTGGGCGAAAGCGTTGCATCGATGCTTTCACCAACGCGGATGTCCATCGTCTGCTCTCCAATGTATGCGCCAGTATCAAGATCATAGTAGCGAATAGTAATTGGCTGAAGGAGTCCTGACGGCGCAAGTGAATCGGTCTTGACAGTCAATGTTACCAGTGAGAGGTGAGCGCCACTCGATGCTGGATAATCTTCAAAATCACTTGCAAGGTTTAGAATGGTGTTGTCAGGACTTGTTGTCGTCAAATTTGCATACCAACCAGAGGGTAAGTTCTCGACAATTTCCAAGCGGAAATCAGAACGATCGTTCCCGGTGTTTGCAAATGTGAACATGAAATCTGTGTCTACACCAACATTCGCATCGAGGGGGCCAGTCTCCGTAATCTCTGCATTGACAACCCTCGGCACAACGATTGACAGATTCTGTTCAATTGTCGGAGCATACACTGAGGAGGCAGTGTGTACACCTCCGAGTGTGGGAGTCGTTGTTACCGGAATTCTTACTGTGCCAGCAAGCGGTATTTGGCCGACTCGACTTTGAATTCCAAGTGATGCAGGGAATGACTCACCGAGTGTGAGACCTGAAGTCTGATTCGGAGTTACTGATGCATTCCAGCGATCGGCTTCATTGAATCCACCCGAGGTCAATGCTTCAAAGGAAATGTCGCCCACAGTGATGTTCGCATCAATGGTTTCTGACAAATCGGAAACCAAATTATGGCGAACCTGAACATTGAGACCAAGTATTTCATTGACGCCGATTGTCGAACCAGCATTTAGCACATCGCTTTGGCTTAGATAAATCGTATCAACTGGAAGGCCTGGATCGACAACAATGGCTGGTCGAACCTCAATTTGTCCCGAATCAGAGCTGGGGATGCTCCCTGCGTCAGCGATTGCGGTAACATATACGTTCAGACTGCTCCCCGCAGCATTATCTTCTGCAGGAACGAGTGGCAACTGAATCGGTGGCACCTCGATGTGAATGAACCCTGAAACAGACTGACCTACAGCCAGTTCACCGGTATTTTCAATCGAGATGTTGTGAACCCAATTGAGGGGATTCGAGGTGAATCCCGCAACCAAATCAAATGATGTAACAGCATTTCCTGTATTCGTGATGTTGAATGCGACTGTATCTGATTTTCCTGGAAGCACGTAGGTTGTGTCGTTTGTTATATCCACTGTAGCCTCAAGATACTCACCAGCCATGACTCGAGTTGTATTTGACAATGTGTAACCACTTCCCGATGAGGTGATTGAGAACGAAATAATGTCGACATCAGACAATAAAGTGCCGTGCGGGACGTGAACGTGAACAGGCACCAGTGTCGTTGCTCCGCCTATGAGAAAATCAGTGAATGTCCCATCGAGAGTTGTGTCTGCCCACCCCTGAGTGGAACTGACGCTTATTGTGAAGCTGTCTGTAGTCGTACCAATGTTCTTGACAGTGTAGAACAAAGTGGTCGAATCGCCTGGCGAGGTGGTGCGGCTTGAAGCTCCGATCAGTTCTGCAATGTAGTCACTAAATGTTACGTCAAATTCCTTGTATGTGTCTGTGATTGGGCCGCTTCCGTCATCCAAAATGACGCGAACAGACATGTTCCACAAGCCTGTGAACGAGGAGGCGTCAAAGGTAGCGTTGAGAGGAAATGCCTCCACATTTCCGATGTCCGTATTGTACGTCGATGGGGGAAGGATCGTCTTGATTTCTGAGTCGATGTTCACTGTTGATGGCACAGCCGAAGCATTCGTCAGCACGATTTGCATCCGTGCAGAAAATGGCATGACCCCATCGTTGACGACCGAGACGTTGAATTTGTGAGTTTGTCGGTCCAAGAAAGCGCTCGTACTTCCGGGCGTTATGGTTGGAAGGGTTTCAGGAGTGGTAATCGACCAATCGACCAACCGGTCGACGTCGAAATCTCTGCGGTACTCATTGTTGGCGATGTTGCCGTCGTTCGCCCCTGAAATGCGAGCGAAGAGTGTTTGCGAAGGACCGGTGGTAGCAGTCCAGCTCATCAAGTACGTCGTGGGCCCTGAATTTGCAGCCATGACGCCAAG
>JAYXXD010000114.1:0-2723 GCA_036019775.1 Thermoplasmatota archaeon | reverse complement strand
TTTGCAACAACTCTTGCAAGATTTCTGTAAAGACAGCGGCGATGGCGACAAGGAGCGCAAGACTGAGAATTCGGAACATTTTCTTTTCAGCATCGGTTTGGATACGAATCAAACCAAATTTTACGGCATGCATCAGTGCAACACAGGGATAGATCAAATTCTCAGTAAAGCCCGATGTTAATCCATAAATGACAAGAGAGAGCGATTCCATCTCTGCAGTGACGATGAGTTCATTCAAGTAGCCACTGTTATCGTACCAAGAATAATCCCCTTCTGGCGTTGGTGTACCAAACATCGTATTGAAATCGGTCAATCCCATTTCGATGGTGATGAACCGAATTAGGATTAATGTCCACATCAAGAGATAGTAGACTGCGAAAATACCTGGTACACCAAACGTTCGTTTCTTCCTCATCGTCAAGATGAGGTGATACACACCTGCTAACCCAAGACCGATCATCATGAAGGAGAAGATCCCCATGATTGCAGATGTGATGATGTGTGTTGCAACAAGCCCATTGAATCCATGGGAGACAACGGACCAATTCATGAAAAACAGAGACCACCAGGTGTGTGCACTTCCGTTGAAGAAGCCCGGTACGAGGAACACCAAGAAATCACTGAAGATGACTGTAGCACCGAGTGCAAAATAACCCGTTCTTCGCAATGCAATGTCTTTCTTGTCTTTGGACTTTGGATTTGGTAAGAAGAGGAACAAACGTATGCCCATCATAATACAAATCATTGATGTCATCATGAGAAGAAGAATGGAGAAGTTCGAGTTGAATCCTTCATCGAGTGCGTAATTGTCCATGTACCTTGCGAAGATCAACAAACCAGCAAACACGACAACCATCCAAGGCCGTCTCAAGAATGGAATTGGAATAAGCAACATGAGCAGTGTTCCGATAATGATGAAATTGAACCATGAAGCAATGTCAAGGTACCGTGCAATGTCCATGTTTGCGCCAGAATAATTGAGCCAATCAAAGGCTGCATATCTGGAGAGATCACGTTCAATCAGGTACAAGAGAAGCCAAACAACCAGCCAAGCACCAATGCGCCTGTCCCACGATTTGTTGTCGGTTGGAAGTGGTGCGTCTTCTTTCTCAGGCTCTTCTTCCTTTTCGGATGAAGAGAATCGAGATGTGATGACGGAAAAGAAACCAAAGAATCCGTTGATGATTTTATTTCGGCGTTCAATTCCTGGAATCAAGAATAGCAATACGAAGATGAGGACAAAAATATTCAGGATGAGTCCAATTTCATCCAAGTACTCGATACCGGTATCTGCCACGAACTCAGTTTGGATGTTGAGTATAAATTAAATTCCCCAACTTTGCGTTTATTTTCTGAGGTTTGAATGTATCACTGACGAAACCACACCTTCAAGAATAGAAGCCCAATGTTCGATGTATGACCGATGTACGAGACATTGAAATCGAGACCATTGATGGAAACAAAACGACGCTTCGCGACCTCGGTGGAAGCACCTATCTCATCGTCAATGTTGCAAGTGCGTGTGGGTTTACTCGACAGTATGAGGGCATGCAAACATTGTATGAAGCAAAGCAGTCTGAGGGGCTGGTCGTTGTCGGATTCCCGTGCAATCAATTCGGAGCCCAAGAGCCTGGTACGCATGAAGAGATTGCAACGTTCTGTGAAACGCAGTTCGGCGTTACCTTCCCCATGATGGCCAAGATCGAGGTCAACGGCGACAATCGCCATCCATTGTATGCAGAGTTGTGCAAGGTTCCTGATCATGAAGGCAAGGAAGCCATCAAGTGGAATTTCAACAAGTTCATTGTTCGTGAAGATGGCTCTGTTGAGCGCTTTTCCCATCGTACTGAACCTTCGGAATTACCCCTCTAATCGTCGTTCGATGTGAGAATCTTCAACGAAATTCAAATGCAAAGCCATTCCCGTTGAGGGCATGGTCAAGCAACTTCCATGCATTCCTATGGGATGTTCAGCATGTTGCCGTGAAACGACCATGCCATTGACGGAAGCTGAAGCGAAGCGTCTTTCTCGACGAACGGGAATGGCCCTTGAATCGTTCACGTGGGAAAACAATGGAATCCTTACGCTCCTCAACGATGAGAAGACTCGAGCGTGTGTCTTTCTCTTAACAGCGAGTTCAGATACCAACGCTGAAGGCATATGTTCGGTCTATGAAGTACGACCTGAAGGATGTCGAAAGTATCCAATCGTGCTCAATTCCAACGATGATGCAATCTTGGACGAAGGTTGCCCACATCGCCAAGATTTTCCACAACCGACGGAATCTGATGCGATTGAATTGCTCAATCTTGAGGAGCGGTTGTTGCGTAAACAATGACGCGTCCAAGCGAGCCATGCACCGATACGTACCATGCGTTTTGGTAACACCATCCTGTTTCATTCAACATCATCTCGATTGTTTCCCAAGTATAGTGTTTGAGTGAAGGGCGCTCATCCATTGCAAGCGGACGATCCAATTGCTCGGAACGAGGTTCGCTTGGAAGGATGAGCACAAGTCCACCATCGACGACGTCTCGAGCGCTCTCAAGCGTTTTTTGAAGCAGGTCCTGGTGATCCATCGAACCATGTGAATTTCGTCCATAAGGGGGGTCAAGAACGACGCCTGCAAAGGGAACTACTCCTGTATCAGGAAGGGCGTCTTTGATGTTGGTTGCATCCCCTTGAACGAAAGGATTCGATTGTGAACCAGCCCATTCAAGATT
>JAYXXD010000113.1:0-2789 GCA_036019775.1 Thermoplasmatota archaeon | reverse complement strand
AGGTCTGGTCGCTGTCGGTATGGGTTCATCTCGAAAACCATGCATGGTTATCTTCGAAATGAACAAGGAAAAGCCAGGTCGCTGTCCTCTTCTCGTTGGAAAGGGAATCACCTTCGATACGGGTGGTATCTCGCTCAAGCCAGGTGCCAACATGGACGAAATGAAGTACGACATGGGCGGATCTGCAACGGTCTTCGGAACCATGCAAGCGCTCGCATCCACTGGTTACGATGGCAAAGTGGTCGGAATTACCTGCATGGCTGAAAACATGCCTGCAGCAAACGCACAACGCCCGGGTGACGTTATCACAACACTCTCAGGCAAGACCATTGAAGTTCTCAACACCGACGCAGAAGGTCGATTGGTTCTCTCCGATGGATTGTGGAAGGCAGGTGAATTCGATCCTGAATTCATCATTGACTTTGCAACTCTCACCGGTGCTTGCGTTGTCGCTCTCGGTCACGAAGCCACAGGATTGTGGTCCAACGATGACGACTTCCGAACCAAGATTCACGAAGCAGGAAACGCTGTTGACGAACTAGCTTGGCCAATGCCACTTCTACCAGCCTTCGAAAAGGAAATGACCGATTCGAAGATTGCTGACACACGAAACCTCGGTGCTGGTCGCTGGGGCGGTGCCAACACCGCAGCAGCGTTCCTCAAGCAATTCGTTCCAAATCGAAACTACGATGAGGATGGTGAACAAATCACATGGGCACACATGGACATTGCAGGAACCTACTGGGGTGCCAAGACCAACACCATGGTCGGTAACGGTGCAACCGGAATTCACGTCCGCACCATGTACCACTTAATCACCAACTGGAACAACTGAATGTGATGGTATGCGCAGGCCTGTTCTCTTCTCGGGAATGGTCTGCCTCCTCTTCCTTTCAGGATGCCTGGGTTCGGTTTTTGATGAAGATATTGAAACCGTTTTGAATGTGGAAGCCAACACCGAACGCGTCACAATTGAAACGATCTACGAACAAGGCGAACTCTCGTCATCCTCAACTGAGACCATCGAATTTGATTTCTCAGGTTCGACCTCAGTGGTATCAATCCGAACGTTTGGGCTCATCACGGATGATGGTCGCTCGTTCAGTATTGATGCGTCTGAAGAAACGACCATCGCTCTCGATTTTGACCACCATGGAATGTATGAGATTGTATTGTACGCTATTGATTCAGAAAAGAACAATGTCACGACGACAAAGACAATTTTGGTTGAACAGATTATTCGATGGACTGAAGAAGGGACTGGAGACCCTCAATCTCTCTTCTTTGATGCACGACCTGGAAACGATGGCAACGCTCCTTCCTACGTTATGCTCAATTCAACCGTTGCAAACCCTTCACCGTTCCTCGAGTTGAATGGAAGAGACGTTGATGTCGAGTGGGCGGTATTGAATGTCGAGGGGCAATGCATGGGTAATCGAGAGATCGTCGAAAATGGGGGTAGTGTCACGTGGAACACGCTTCATTTTGCACCTATTGACATGCATGAAATCGAGATGACGATTCATGAAGGACAAGACGAAATCAACATCGAACATGTTGTTGCTCTCCGATACAGCGAGTAATTCTCAAACAATGCCGTTTGTAGCAACCGAGAAAGACTTTGTATCGCCTTTTTCACGTTTTGAATCAGGTGGTTTTTTTTGATTACTATTGCAGATGTGGAAGATGCTCAACGTGCTTGGGGAGATGGAATCGTAAAAATCGCAACTGCACACACGAACGGAGGCGATTATGTTGACATTGCCACCCAACATGTTGAACAATTGTATGCATACGACCTTAGCGAAGTCCTCTTCAAGCCGACAATGGCTTCCATTGATCAATTCCGCCCAACGTTTGAGAGTGCTTTGTCCTATTTTGTAGCTTCAAACGGCGTTTGTGAAGAGGATAGCGGATTTGCAATTAAAGGATGGACAGCTGTACGATTTGAGAATTCAGGTATCGTCATCAACGCATCAAATGCTATCGCTATGGGCAACTATTTCTTCACAGACAAGGATGGGGCTGAAACAAAGGTCGAGTATACGTTCGGATACATTCGCGATGGTTCAAGCAACCTCCGTATTGTCCTCCATCATTCCTCACTCCCTGCTTCTTCGTAGAATTAGTATGTAGATTCCTTTACAATGGTACCGTTGTGTTCCTACACGACTACAATGGCCCCGTTTGATATATTCTAAATGATGATGCAAATTCAAGAAACGATATATAGCGAGATTATCAAAGCAATATTGTGGAAAAACGACCAGTATTGATAAAAAAAAATATGATTGGGGGAAATCTATTGATCATCATCATTTGCATATTTTCAATCTGTTCAGTTATGCTAAGTCATTTTTTTGCGATACCAGCCGTTGTATGTTTGTTTGTTAGTTTTGGGAATAAGCATCCGTTGAGAATCGTAGCAATCATTGTTTTTCTTACCTGCTTGTTCCTTTCTGGGATTATTCGTGCGTCGGGCAGGTATTACATTGCATAATCATTCTTGGATGAAAAATACGCAAGAGATCGCCACGATACCCTTTGATTCGTCTCTAAATTGATTATTGACTTGATGATGTATGTTCCTTCAGCAAAATATCTAACCGAAGAATTGGTTAATATTACTCTCAGTGATCCACCATGGCGGGTGACCAGCGGCACATCCACGACCCCGAGAAAGCAGCTGAGTTTGCTCACGCCTTGGGACTGATGGTCGGTGGCCACCACCCATTTGTTGGCGATTGGCAGGTCAAAGGGCTCTATGCCTACCGTTACGGGAAATACAA
>JAYXXD010000112.1:0-2925 GCA_036019775.1 Thermoplasmatota archaeon | reverse complement strand
GATTGGTTGCTCGTGGTGATGAAGTCATTGTTCTCGATAACTTATCAAGTGGTAAGGCAGAATTTCTTTCTCATCACAGATCGAATGTAACACATGTCCAGGTTGACATTACTGATTTTGATGCGATATCGCCTCATTTTGAGGGAGTGGACATTGTTTATCATTTTGCAGCAAACCCAGACATTCGTCTTGGGACCCAAATTACGGACACGGATTTGAAACAAGGTACCATCGCAACCTACAACGTTGTTGAGTCGATGAGAATCCACAACGTTCCGACCATCATGTTCGCTTCTTCATCGGTCGTGTATGGTGAAAACGCCCCTATGCCAACACCAGAAAATCACGGTCCTTGTATGCCCATATCTCTCTATGGTGCCAGCAAATCAGCAGGAGAGTCATTGGTCAGTAGTTGGGTTGGAACCTTTGGAATGCAAGGTTACATTTTCCGATTTGCTAACATCATCGGTGACCGAGGGACCCATGGTGTTATCTTTGATTTCATCCACAAACTTAAGCGAAATCCGAGCGAACTCGAAGTACTCGGTGATGGACGTCAAGAGAAATCCTACATGGAAGTTGGTGATTGTGTTGACGCTATTCTTCACGTCATGGAGACGCAAGACGAGCCGCTGAATCTGTTCAACCTCGGAAGCCATGATACGTGCAGTGTGCGTCGAATTGCAGAAATCGTTATCGAAGAGACGGGATACTCAGATGCGACGATTGCTTACACTGGTGGCTCGAGAGGCTGGGCGGGAGACATTCCTCGTGCAATGCTATCGATCGAAAAAATGCTCTCAACTGGATTCAATGTGAAATACAACAGCGAAGAGGCTGTACGTCATACAGCGCGAGTTTTGATTGAAGAAATCGGTCTCGACAACTAAAACAATGTTCTTGCATCAAACCATCGGCCTTATGGATGAGAATGGATTCGGGAAAAATGGTGAGAACATGAATTCCTTACTTGAAAACCAAGATGCCAGTGCACGTTCTGATGCAGGTATTATCGTTATGTCGATGTTTTTCGCAGGTATCCTCGTTGTTGCATTCACTACAAATCCTGTTGCTTCTGGAACGCAAATAGGTGAACGAGCGCCTGTTTTTACTGCAGATGCCTACGATGGAACGAGTTGGAAATCGTTTAACTTCGAGGATCTTCTTGATACATCTTGGACATGGAATTCAACTGAAGATTCACCTTGGATTGCGGTAGAATTCCTCGACACAGATTGTGGCTACTGTAAGCAATCTGCTCCAAAAATGGCAGATTGGTCTCAGGAATTTAGTGGAGTGAACGGAGCTCCAAATGTTGTGTTTATTGCAATCGCTGTAGAGTTTGTTTCAGACTCTTCTCGAGCAGAAATTGTGGAATTCCGATCTCAGTACAACAACAACTTCCAGTTTGTCGATGATCTAGACATAACCATCGCAAAAGAATGGGATGTTGCAGCAACTCCGTCTTATTTCTTAGTGCAACCGGATGGAATCGTGGCATGGAACGGTAACCAAGCTACGAATTCAATCGGTTGGGATGCTAAGGAAGAAAAGTCGATTCCACTCAATGGGTTTGATGATGGTACAGTGCAACTCAATGAAGCAATCGTTCAACTAACGACGCTCTACGGAGGCGAGTGACATGAACGAGTATGCGATTCTCTCAATCCACGGGGCTGTCATTTTATTTGGTGTTTTACTGATGTCGCCATTTGGTTCGAGCATTTCACCATTGTTTCACAGCAGATACCCTGCAACCACCACTCGAAGAGGAGAAATTCTTGCAGGCATGTTTTTCGTTTGTCTTGGAGGATTCACAGTTTCTGCTCAGACCTTGTGGATGCACAACAAACTGTCTGAAGGAGCCAGTGTTTGTTCTGGGAATTCCATTCTGAACTGTGATGGACTGATCGGAAATGTAGCTTACAACACAGACCCTCTTTTCGGCCAACCGTGGGGATTGGTTGGCATGGTTGCCTTTACTGTCTTGATGTGGTTTGTCATCACCATCGCAAAAGAGCCGATGTCTCCACAAACTCCACTTTTCATCAAAGCAGGTTTGGGTGCAACCCTTGCTGGTCTACCAGTCATCATGCTCCTTGTCAGTTATGAGATTAAAGAAGGACTCATCTGTCCATTCTGTACCGTTGCACACATCACGAATCTCATCGCAATGGTAGGATTCTTTCTTCTCTTCAGATTGGAAGAATCCGATAATTGGGCTCCTGACATCAAGAAGTCCAGGAAGTGAATATAGTGAATCGTGATGCTGCAATTGTGGTCATTTCGATTGCTGCATTAGTTTTAGTTTCCTATCAATCAGGTTATCTGTCAATTGGTAATGATGACCAAGATGCCTCAGTTGAATCGCCTCCATCCTCACTGGATGAGATTCATCCGCTTGCATCGACTTGCCTCTCTCATGGAGGTTTGACACGTCACGATCACATGTATCTCACCATACGAGTTAATGGGGATTTCATTACAATTCCTGAGAACACTGGAATCAACACAGACAAATGCAATCAATCTGGTGCAAACATGCACGTTGTACATACGCATTCATCAGACGGATACCTTCACCTTGAAATGCAGACAAACGAATCTGTTGAACTCGGTGTCTTCTTTGATATTTGGGGGCATCATTTTGATGAAACTGGTATCTTCGACTATCGTGTCAATGAAACTCACAACATGATCATGAGTGTTCGTGATATTGATGGCAATGTCACTGTCGTTGAGAGCTACGATCGTTTCATTCTTCTCGATGGTCAAGAGATTTTTATTGACTATGGGTCTAGAGATTAGGGAATGTAAATTCCTTCGAAAAACGTTCCTTCCCCTTCGGACTCAATTTCTTCCAAGCGAACGATGGTCACATCAATGCGGTCCGTATCAGTGTAGATTCGCCTGAGTTCGTGAAGC
>JAYXXD010000111.1:0-3323 GCA_036019775.1 Thermoplasmatota archaeon | reverse complement strand
GAGAGATAGTTGAGTTGAATCACTTGCGAGTAATTATGTTCTCGGATTATAGGTATTCAATGAACTCATCCAATCCTTTAACATCGTAATACAATGCCTTTCCATTTGATTGGTCTGAGTGATTTCTCCTTAGATCAAACAATTCGATGAGGGCATGAGAAATCCCCCAAAGGTGAACTCCGTGTTTCTGCCATGTGTAGTTCGGGTTGCGTATAGCATTGTTTATTTCTGAGAAACTAAACACGCTCGAATTCAAAAATTCGATGTTCTCATATTTCCCGATATCCAAAATCAAATCACTCAGATAGGACTTGCATTCATCTGAATGGGGATATATCCTGAACTCCGCATTGCGAATAAAGAACCGCGTAGAGAAGACCGAGAGTACAAATGCAGGGTATCTGAAACTATCCTTTGCTGTGTTAGTTGGATGAGCAAACAGATTTTCAAGCTCAAGTAACATCTCTTTGAAAGTGAGATTTTTGTTTTTGACTTTCTCAAATTGCTCAATACCAATATCTTCTACAAGGCCGTAACGCACAAAATAGACATATGTCTTGAGCACCCTGCTCACGTTTAATTTCGGCAGTTTCTTTTTCCAATTTTTGTTTGCAAAAATTTCGTGCATCAATAATGCGTTTCGTCTTGAAAATATGGTTTCTCCTTCATCTTCAAATTCCAATTCTACCTTGTTGTATATAATAGTGTACAAATATAGACAAATTAGCCAAATAGGGGTGAAAATGACCACAAATTGCCAAGAAATTAACATCCACAAAAACCCAAGAGTTGCGGAAAGGATTAACCAATTGAGCAAATGGAGATCGGCCATAACTGAGATGTTTGATAAATTCAAAAGACCTAACTCGTTTAAATTCGAAAGAATGATGTAAGAAAGAAACGTAAAAATCAACAAAAATGGCACTAATACTTCAATTCCTATGCCAAATATGAGTGTCAGTAAAAGAGTCCAAGCCATGACCACTAATTCATGCTTCTTTCCAATATCTTCCCACGTGATTGGTATGTTTGTTGCTTTGAGGACCATGTGCGCTTTATACAGCTCAGATCGACAATGATACGTGGTGGTGATTGTTACTCCAAGCATCATGAAGAGAAATAAAATTCGCACTCCTATGTAGGATTCACTTCGCTGGAAAAAGTCGTTAATCGACGTGAATTTATGTAGTGAATCTGTTGAAATGATATCTTCTAGTCTGAGAACCCCAAATGATAAACCCAGAAAAGAAAGGAGAAAGAAAAAACCAATTGCATAGAGTCGATCTGACTGTTTTTCACTTAGGTATGTCTTTTTACTGTCAATTTTGGTAGTAAAATTTTCAGGTTTGTATGGTTCATCCTCCGTAGAGGTCACAAAATCAAACTCATTGTTTGGAGTTTGACTTCGTCGCTCATTGAATTCTCCTTGATTGCTGGCATCTTCTTGAGCTGTTTGATCAATAATGTCATTATCGTCCGAGATCTCATCAGTCTCCGATGTTTCACTATTCGATGTCTGAATGTATTGATTGATGACAATGTCTCTGCCGGCTTTGAGAACATCACCTACAGCGGCGATGGCTTCGTCCCCAATTGCAGCGGTCATATCACCTTCTGAACGAGCCTGGACGTTTTCATCACCAGTGATGTTCTGTTCGTCCATTGTCGCTGCTACACGTTTCAACTTTACAAGAGGTACGGTTCTCGAGTAACGGATTTAAATAAATCCAATCCGAGGTACAACTGATACAATGGCATGGGGCGAGAAAGGAAGGGAAATGGATTCAGCAAGTCCACGTTACGCATCTCAACCTGGACGAACCAATCGTAATGATGGAATCGATGGATTCGATCGATGGATGAGGATTTTCTTCCTCATCTCCATTCCGATTGTTGGAGTCTTCTTATACTTTGGATGGAAGAACGGTTGGCTCTAAGATTGATTTAGATGCGGTAAAATCGATTGATAGCATAAACTCCTCAAAACGAATTACTCAATCAAGATCAACCTTTTTCTAGTTGCTACAAGACCAATCCATCTCTGTGGATATGTTGATACAAAACTTATGATTGAGCAACTATTAGACTCAACAATGGCAGGACCCCCCCCTCACATAATGCGTGGCCCTGCAGATGGCCATTATATTGACGATGAGGTAACCTTGAGGTGCCTCGAAGAGAACCTGTCCTTTGATTACAGGGATATAGAAACCACAATTGCAAAGTTACAGATCGGTACAAAATGGGCAAATTTTGAATTAAAGGGGCTATTGAGTGATGATGTATCAGATATCGAAATCGAGGTTTCACTCTCATGCAGAAATGGTATGGTTGGCATCTGGTTGCCTACCAGTGATTATCACATACGAAACGAGAGTATTCCAAACAAGTCGCTTGAATATCGTGAGCTTGAGTCAGGCAGTAGTATCTATGTGGACTGCAAAACGTGGACATTTGGAGAGATTGCCAAAATCAAATTAAAGCCTGTTCAACAAGAAAATTCCATTCAGCCGATCAAATTCAGTGTGTTAGCAAGGCCGATACAGGAAGCGGCTGAAAATTTCCAGTTGAACTTCTCAATCACTGGAAATGGCAAGAGAATTCTTCGAAAAGAGTTCGAGTTTATTGTTGGTGGAGTAGATAGCAAAGAAAGTGAGCAAAGGATGATGGAGATATACCAGAGGTTTCGTGGGTATGGGGCAATCCTGCCATTAGGAGATGGTAACATTGTTCATCCCAAACAGTACATTACGATTCGGGGAATGGATCTGATTATCGATGAGTTTCTTGTCGATAAAAGTCGAACTTCTGAACTCAAGATAGCATACATCGGTACAGATACAACTGAAAATCTACGTTCGCTTTTGCGATGGTTGCATAAGAATGGACACATGAGCAAGGTTGTCGAGTTTTGCCTATTTTACTATGATGACTGGGATTATGATTTCATGGAGGCAATTGATTTGATTAATGAAATTAAAGGAAATTATTCTGACTTCAACATAATTAGAAGAGACCTGTCTACCTCTACGATTAATGGCTTAAAGAACAAAGAAAATTTCGATATTATTGTTTCGACATACGTTACGCCATGGGCAGAGGGTACTCCTGGCGAGGAAAATTACGTCCACTTTCTACAAAATGTCATGGGTCCTACGTCGTTCCTTCTCTCGGTTGATCCTCAAACTCAACACAATTCCGTACGTTCAGAATTGATAAAAACGAACATAAACAATGATGGTCTCTATAAGAAGAAAGTTGGACTTCAAGAAGCGAAGGCTTTGCAGACGAAGGATAATTCTTCAGTTGGTTGGTCGGTTTGG
>JAYXXD010000110.1:0-3387 GCA_036019775.1 Thermoplasmatota archaeon | reverse complement strand
CCAATTACACATCGATTGAGTTTGATGTTGTCGCTGTCTATGAAGGAACGGAAATTTCCGACCCATTCGGTGTTACTGGTTCAGTTACCGTCTCACCAGATCAAGATGATTGGTCGGTTCAATTCTATAACGGAACCGATTGGATCGATTCGACCATTGTCCAACTCGGCATTGGCGATGTTGCAGAAAATGCAACGCTCGAAGAGACCATCCGTGCACGAATCGTCCTACCATCTGTTGAAGCGGCATGGTGGCTTGAAAATGGTCACGATGTTAACATTCGATTCTCAGCGGACAGTGGTGACATGAGCGAAGTTTCGTTGAACGTTGAGATTCCTCAGTACTATGGATTCAATGTAACGGACCTCTCATCAACCATCGGTGTTGGCCCAGGTGGTACAACAACTGCAACCATGACCATCAACAACAATGGTAACGGTGATGACTCCTTTACCTACGAAGTATTGAACAATCTGCCAGAAGGTTGGACTGTTACGCCAATGAACGGTGTAACGACCATTGCAAAGGAGAACATGCGAGATCTTGCCTTTAGCGTCACCTCTGCACCAGACTTTGAAGAAGGACCAATCACCATCACCGTTCGAATTACGAGTGAAGACGGTACGACAACAGAGGAATATGATATCGAAGTCGAAGCTGCTCGAATCGCATTGCGTTTCGATGAAGATTTGACCAAGTCTCGAAGCAACAACTTCGCTGATGTTGACCCGAATACGGTCATTATCGTGATGGAAAATACAGGATTGCGTTCAGCTCAGTTGGTGACAGTCTATCTCAACAGTGGTTCAATTTCAGAGATGAACGTGACCCTTACGATGCCTGCATCAACCACAACAGAATTCGAATTTACTCTGCCTGCAGCAAGTCAAGGAATTACTCGATACGACGTTCGTTGGGAAGTTCTTGGAGATGATTTCAACTTCTCGAACAACGATGTCGACAACGCAGAAGACTTTGGAATTGAATATCTTGTACAAGGATCTGAAGAAACATCCAACCCAATTGTTACAATCGCAATCATTGGTTTGATCTTCATCATCCTTTACTTCGGATTCAAGGCCTCTGAACGAGCCCGCCGCTCTGGTGGCCGTTTCTGATTTGTCTTGAGACAAGGTTTGATACGAGAGAACCACCGATTTGGGTGGGAGAAGCATGGAAGAATTGCGTGGAGTTGAATTGCTTCCTGAACCAGGGGAGCCTAAGATTCTCTCAGCAGTTGACCCATCAACCAATGACCATCAGGATCAATGGAGGGCTGAGGTAACTGGTTGGGCTCCAACCCTTCCAGAAACGCTTCCTTATCGGCCAAGGCGTTTGTTCTCAATCACCTCTGGTGTGATGATGGCGCTCTTTTTGGGCATCATTGTCGTGCTTTGGCAATCGAATCTCTTGTTGTTGGAATTACCTCCTTCGACTTCGGAATGGGCGTTTGAACAATCGGAGATCCGTTCTTTGCAAGATGATGGACTCTCAGGAGAAGGTGTACGTGTTTGTATGGTCGATACAGGAATCTCTCTCACGCATACATCGCTTGAAGATGCAGATGTTGTGTTCAAGGATTTTGTAGGCTCGTCAACAGAACCTGTGGATTATGGTTCAATTTCCCATGGCACCTTAATGGCGGGCTTGTTGATTTCAAACGACTTCCAAAATGGTATTGCTCCCAATGTGACATTGGGGATGGCGGCGGCTTTGAGTGCTGATGGTGACAACAACACGGGTTCTGAGACGAGGGTTGGCGATGCAATCCGATGGTGCGTCTTCGATTTTGAAGCAGACATCATCTCCCTCTCATTGGGTGGTGAACAAGATCAATCAGCCTCAAGAGAGGGTCCTGCAGTTTCTGCAACTCGGCAAGCAATTGATGAAGGAATCTTTGTCGTCGCTGCTGCCGGAAACGATGGTGGCTCTGGAGATGATGGATTTGTCAGCGCACCTGGAAATGTCAATCTTGCCATCACCGTTGGTGCATCGAACAGGGATGGTTCGGTTTGGAGTCAATCGTCCATGGGCGAATCGGTCGATAGTGCTGGCAATCCACGTAACTTCCCACATCAAAAGCCAGAACTGACCGCCCCTGGGGTAGGAATTGTATCAACAGGTAAGGACAACCAATGGTATTCCTCCAGTGGTACATCGGATGCTACGGTATTTGTTGCGGGTGCATTGGCATTGATTCTTGAAGCACACCCTGAATTAAAGCCAAATGCGACATCAACAACCGCTTGTATTGAACTCGTCAAACAAGCTTTGGCAGAATCATTGAGTCCTGATTTCTCTCACGATTCTCGAAATGGGTATGGTGATCTCAATGCAGAATTATGGCTTAATCGGGTCTCTGAACGTCCGAATTGCTAAATTTCTTGTTAGGCCATATTGATATTTTTGATTGATATTGATATTATCAATGCGAATTTGTTGATATTTTAATAAAAAATTGATACAATTAGGAGTGTCATCTGGGGCGCAGTATTATATTTGTTCAGTTTCTGCAACCGTATAGAGGAATAAATATGCGAATTGCAAATGTTGGAAAAAGTGTAGGTCTTGTAGGACTCCTTCTTACATCCCTGATGATCGGATTGGTGACAGTGCCGACCGCAAGTGCTGTGAACGAAACATCAAATGGAGAGATTCTTACAACAGAGACTTGGAGCGGAACGCACACATTGACAGGTGATGTAACCGTTGCTGAAGGTGCAAAACTGATCATCCAAGCTGGTACGACAATCAACATTCCTGCAGGCGTCTACATTGATGTTGAAGGTGCAATCTGTGCAGGTTCAGCGTCTTGTGGTGCAACACAAGGAAGTTCATCATCAACCATTCGTTTTGAATGGGCTCTTCCTGCTGACACGACTGTAGCTGGCCGCTGTTACCAACAGGGCAACCAGTTGTTAACCAACACGGATGCAGCATGTGGTTCTGGTGTAATCATTCGAAACACCATCAATCAAGCATCGACCGGAATGTCGCACGTCTCCTTCAACAATGCCTACGGTTTCCCAATCTATGTTCAGACACTGCAAGCAGTTCAATATGGTACGCTTGTCTTTGATGGATCCTCCGCAATGCTCGACAACCTTGCCTTCTCCAACATCAATACTTCCAACATCATCGCATTGGATTTCGCTGCTCCAACAATTCGAGATTCAACCTTCACACTCGGTGATGATGGACGCGGTTACGATGCGGCGGCAGTTCGTGCTTACGATGCTGGAGCCGGTATTCTTTCATCGCTCACCATTACAGGTTCGACATTTACTGGAAACACCCAAGCACAATGTGGCAATCAAGGTGGCGGTCGTGTATTGATTTATGCCGAAAATTCCTATGTCTCGATGGACAATCTCGACATCAAGGATA
>JAYXXD010000109.1:0-3535 GCA_036019775.1 Thermoplasmatota archaeon | reverse complement strand
ATGAGAATAGAGATTATTGTGATCTTTTTCTGGCTGCAGGTATCTATCTGAAGAAATTTAAAGGAACAGAGGGAGAGAGCGTTTTCTTACTTGACGAGCAACAGGTTTCTCCCTGCGTGGACATATCGAATCATTTACAATTATACAAGTGGACAATAAATCTTGAGAAGCATCCGAATCTTGATGATGATGAATATGTAACTAGGCTAAGAGTTTGGAGTGATTTTTAGTTATGCAATGGGAAAACGTTGATTCCTCTGCATCCTGATCATGTTTCCAAAGAAATCCTCGAAAGATATGGGGCCGATGTATATGGAGGGTTCAAACCCTGTCAGCGATTTGTGAAGAAGAATTTACGTTGCCCTCATCATATGTGATGTTTCACATGAATTTTGATTTGTACTCTTCAGGTCGTGCTAACTCATACAATTCATGGAGTAAACTGAGTAATGCTTTCCGATCATCAGAGGGGAATTTGTCTTCAACCTCAATCCCTTCAATTGCATCTTCATAATCCTCCTCATTAAGTGCTTCACCTAGTTGTTTCAATACTCGTTGTAACTTTTTGGTTTGTTGGTAGAGTTGAGTCTTTTCAAATTCTTGACACCATGCAGTAACCTTCGCTCGTTGGGCATCGATTCTCTTGGTGTCTGCAGGCAGAGGCAAAGGAGGCTGGTTGGGATTAATCCATGCTAAAGTAGCACCGTTTACTCCAGTGAAATTGACAATGTGTTCTCGCCATTCCTCCAATGTCATTGCATCTGTGAGTAAGAAGGATTTCCCTTCAGCAGCCGATAGCAAGAACGGAGACAAAAATTCGTTGACTGCATTGAGGATTCGTTTGTCATCGAACCATTTATCCGCGGGTGGTGCAAACCCAGGTTTGGGTTGATGTTTGGTCTTTTCATTTGACCACTTGAATTGATATTTTGTTGTCGCATCAGGGTTCAGATGATTGTAAAATGACTTGAATTGGGACTCATTTTGATCTACTTGCTTCTCCCAAGCTTCTGCATAGTTTGATTGATTGTCTGTTTCTTTTTCAACATCTTCAAGCATTTTCCTTAGGATCTCAAATTGTTCCATATGAGTAGCATGACGGTAGAATCTCACCTCATTTTTTCGCAATTCAATGTCATCATTTTCAATACGGAATTTTCGTCGCATTGAATTCTTAAGATGCTCTTTTGGAATGTCTTTCCATTTTTTGTCGTCAGGACCTATCCCATACATGTGATTCCAGTTCTCATTTGCCCGATTGTTGTTGACGTCCATTCCATAGGTTCCTGGAGTTTGGTAGAGCGTGTGGATGAAGGTAGTGTATTCTTGCTTGAGCAATTCGGCCATTACCACGAGCAGCTGTTGATGATTTTTCTGATTGGAGAATATGTCGTTTAACTTCAATGCTGCGGAGTGATGGAGAAGTCCAGCATCCTTGAAAGATGATGAGGCCTCCAAGTCTTTTTCTTCACTTAATTGCGCCAAGCCCCTGAATGCAGCCCCATTCACGAAACGACGATCTAATTTCTCGTTTGGCCGTTGTCCATTTGGCCGGATTATGCTTTCATGAATAGTTGGTTGATGTCGTTTAGGCTCATCTCCACCGTACATCCACAGACGTTCACCTTTTCGATAATCTCTCTCTCGTTGACGGGCAAACTCAACAATGTTATCCATAAATGGTCGCTTGTTTTCATAGAGCGATCTTTCACTGTCGGCTTCGACAGTAATGAACCCATCGAGATTTTTCCATGCACTGATCGCCTCATCTGCCGTAATAAATCGGTTTTCTAAACCTGCGTAGACAATTCTTGCCTGTGGAGATCGAAGGTATTCGGCTAGATGATTTGAATGCATGATGGTGTCGATCTTTTCATCCCCGATTTTCATGTTAAAAGCGTAAGAAAGTAGAATTCGTGGTAACTCACGTTTTACCTTATTGAGTAACTTTTCATAAATCCTTGAATGGATGTTACCAGGTTCTCCATCAATCGAATAATAGCCACTTCCAAATCGAAGTTTTTTACGTTCTTTGTATGCTACATCAAGGGATTCAAGCATTATCATCAGACTCTCAATCCAATTGTGGTTAACAATGCTCTTTGATTTGTCAAGTTGAGGGAGTAGTGATGATTGTAATTTCGTGAAAATATTGTTGATGTTCTCATCTTTTGCGTTGGCAAATGTGTTCACACACCTGTGTACCTGTTTCCCTGTATCTGTTCTCAAAGATGGGAATCTCAGTGTGTGATTTTCTAAGTCGTTGTTGTTGATGAACGCATTGCTTGAATTGAGGAAATCTTCAACACCCCATAACAAGTCAAACCACTGTTTGTGTGAATCGTTAGAATCCTTCTCAGAGAAGAGTGGATTGAAGAAGTTGAAGATAGGGCCGTGACGCTTGAATGGATTAGCGATTTTATTTTGCTTAGAAACGCCTGTTGACTTCTCATCCTCTTCCAACTCCTTGATGCGTCTTTCTCTCTTTCCAAGTGCAGCAAGCTCTTCTTCATATTGTGTGATTTCCTCCTGCCTTTGCATGATTCCTTCAAACTCGGGAATGCTCGAAAAAATACCTTTTTGTCGATATGCTGGTCCATGAATGACTAGATTCTCCATCCCAATCGAGTTGTTTCTCGTATTGGTTATTCTTTTCGAATCTGAGAGCCAGTCACGCCTACTCTCGTCATCATCCCCCTCTGGTGGATCTACATTGAATAAATCAGCAAGCGCAAGAATGACTTCGTGATTCTCGCTGACAATATCCCAGAAGGCATCTTCCTCAGGCTCCTGAAGTTTCTTCAACTCTTTGAGATGCTTTGTTGCTGCCTTGATGCGGTCGGAAATACCTTCTTTGTCATTATAATCTTCGACATAACTGCTCGTCAATTCAATTGTCTGTTCAAATAAATCGACAACGGTAACACATTCCTCCCAGTTCCAATTCTCTCCAAAGGCTCGTATCATGGATTCAAACTCACTGATTGTTTCCGCACTCTGCAAAAATTCTGTTAGAGCTTTCATGAGGTGAGGTTTGTTTCGAATCTCCTCTTCAAGGTGGTTGCTTACTTTCTGTTTGAAATCTTGATGTTCGTTCCTGTTTTCAAACATTTGAACGTACCAATCGAGGAGTTCCTTCCTTAGTCCAAGGTTGTCATTGGTTAGTACCTCAATCATACCCGCACAGAAGATTCTGCTCTTCTGGCTTACCATGCCCAAGAAAAGCTGAATCTTAACATAATAATCGAGATCCTCATTTCCACGTATCAACGCCGCATTGAGGACATCTGGATCAATGCTGAAAAATTGAGACCCGTCATCCATCCATGGATTGTATGCATTACCATCTTCATCATCTCGCGGCCCTCCGCCTGAAGGGGGCTCTTTTATGCGCCAGGGTCCCATTCGAAGACGTGGTAGTGAAGTTTCAGGCCAACGATTATCTGAAAATGTCTCTTCCAAATTCTCGCAAATTTCATTGTTCTCTTGTTCGTCCTTTTGGAAACAAACTAGTTCTAACCAAGACTGGGTCATG
>JAYXXD010000108.1:0-3614 GCA_036019775.1 Thermoplasmatota archaeon | reverse complement strand
GGACGAGATGGCGTTTTGCTAATGAATGTGGGGACTCCTGACGAACCTACAGTTTCATCAGTCAAAACGTATTTGCGAGAATTTCTCCTTGACCCCGATGTCATCGATATTCCTGCCCCATTGCGTCATCTTCTCGTACGAGGGATCATTCTTAGAACTCGACCTAAGAAAATTGCACCTCGATACAAAAGCATCTGGATGGAAGGAGGCTCCCCGCTTCGTGTTTACACACAGAGAATTTGCGAAAAACTCCAAGTAAAAATGAAGGAAACTCCATGTGTGGTTGGAATGCGATATGGCAATCCAAGCATACGTTCTGCCTTGGAATCACTCAAAGAGCAAGGAGTTACTCGTGTCCTACTCGCACCGCTGTTTCCTCACTATGCTCAGGCTACCACAGAATCATCCGTAAAGCATGCGTTCAACGAACTCAATGCTATGAAATGGACTCCAGATATTTTGGAACTCGGACACTTTGAAACTGAGAATGAATTTGTTGATCCCCTCGCAGATTCCATTCGCCCCCATCTTAACGAAAATACGCACCTTTTGTTCTCATATCATGGATTGCCCATTTCCCATGTGAAGAGAATTGATGCATCCAAAAAGCACTGTCAAAAGGTGGCGAATTGCTGTGAAATTGCTTGCGATGCGAACGCTCTCTGCTACGGTCGACATTGCAGTGAAACGACTCATGCAGTTGTTGAAAAATTGGGCTTAACAAATGAACAGTGGTCAATGAGCTACCAAAGCAGACTTGGTCCAGTCAAGTGGCTTGAGCCTGCCACCACTTCCAAAGTAGAGGAACTGGTAAAACGTGGAATCAAGAACATCGTTGTTGTAGCCCCCGCATTCTTAGCAGATGGCCTTGAAACTCTTGAGGAACTTGATATTGAACTACGTGAAGATTTTCTTGAGATGGGTGGAGAAGAGTTGACTGTGGTAAAGTGCCTCAACGACGATGACCAATGGATCGACGGTCTTGAATCCCTTGTTCGAAAGCGTCTTGATCCATTAACGGCTTAGAACAAGTCAGCAATTCGCTCTGCCTCTGCAATGACGTGGGTGACGGAAACACCGCTGTAAAACCACCCTGCACGAGTATATTCTCTGTTTATGTCGAGGTTGCTCATGTAGCCTGGTGCATAGATTGGGATTTTTCTCGTACCAATTTTTTTGAATATGACTGGTTCGGAATGTGTTAGTATTTGTTTGAGGCAAGCGCGAACTGCTTCTTTACTACTCGAACGACTCGAAGGCGCCATGATTCTGAAGAGACGATGATCAGCTGGGGCGCGAGGCGATGGGTGGACGTCGCTTTCATGCAGTATGCCACTAATGGGTATATCCTCGTCCGGAATTAATGTCCCATAGCCTCGCTGAACTTCGCTCACACCATTGTTGTGGTAACCCGCAACGTACACGTCCAGTGATGTGAATTCTTCGCTTGTTCGGTCAAGAGGAGCACACCAAATGACAGAACTGATTGGAACATGATGTTCTTTAGCAACCTCCTCAGGCTTGCTGATGTCGTGATTGAAGTGGAATTTGACATTCTCAAACGTATTCAATTGTTGGACAAGTGCATCGACCAGCGTTTGCATGCCTCCAGAAAAGGATGCTACTGCACCTTTTCTGGGTTGAAACAGAGGATAGGTTCTAGCCAACTTCTTCTTGATTTTCGACCATTTGATTGGTGGTTCATCACCAAACTTCGTCAGGGAAGGCATCAATAAATCAGCATCAACGTTGGCTGATTTCTCATTCACAATACCGAGCGTCATTGCATCAGCGATTATCTCTGATGGGAATACTTGAGCAACCGATTTCTTTCCCTCCCTTGATAAACGGAGAGATCGCAACAGGCGTATTGGACCCATTTTAAGAGCAGAAATCCAAGAAAGTTGGGTTTTTTTCTTGTTGATGAGCAACCAACGTTTTTTTGCTTGAGGATTGGATTCAGCAAATGCACTTCCAAGTCTAAGGTCCTCAATAAGCCTCCAGAATGCTGGATGTGGTCGAGCAGCATTCACTGCGACATCACACAACCATTCTCCTTCGGACCATGTTTCTATAGTGCCGCCACATCGATTTGTTCTCTCGAGAATCTCAATTTCAAGATCGGAACGCTTCGATGCAATCCTGTAGGCGATGGCCAGTCCAGAGAGGCCCGCACCTACAATACATAATTTGGTAGACGTTGACAAATTTGTTCCTACGAGGAGTGGTCGACGTAATTCATCTCCGAAGCGCACCCAGTCCTCAAGAGTGTACAATGAATCACGCACCTAGCCAGTTTACAGGTTCTCGAAGTATCTTGAGCAACCGTTCTTCTTCGGTCCCAACTTCCACTTCGTGACAGTACTCCCATCGGGCGGTGAGTGGGAGTGACATCAAAATACTCTCTATACGACCGTTGGTGGTTAATCCGAATTTTGTTCCACGATCGTAAACGAGATTGAATTCTACATATCGTCCTCTTCGTATTTGTTGCCATGCTTTCTGATTGGGTGTAAATGGCATGGATTTCCTTCTCTCGAGAATCGGTAAATATGCGGCTAGGAACTGGTTGCCACAGTCTTGAACAAACTCAAAACACTCTTGTTTTGAAGCTGCACGAATATCATCGAAGAAGATACCACCCACTCCACGTCCTTCATTCCGATGGGGGATATGAAAATAGGTATCGCACCACTCTTTGAAACGATTGTAATCTGCAACTTCGTGGCGATCACATGCCTCTTTGTGAACTCGATGAAAATGTATTGCATCCTCTTCAAACAAGTATGATGGCGTAAGGTCAGCACCTCCCCCGAACCACCAGCTGCCTTCAACTTCTCCAGCGCCTCGCTCAAAGTAGCGATAATTTGCGTGAACCGTTGGTGCCATCGGATTGTTGGGGTGGAGAACCAAGCTGATTCCAGTTGCAAAAAAGTCGAGATCACTTCCCTCGAGTTGATGTCCTCCACCCATTTTCTCGGCAGCCTCTGGGCTAAGCGTTCCGTATACAACGCTCACATTGACACCTGCTTTTTCGAACACATCTCCTTCAGAGAAGACGCGGCTTCGCCCTCCTCCGCCTTCTTCACGGGTCCACTCATCTTCCCTGTACTCGCTGTGATCGATGGTTTTGATGGCTTCGCAGATCGCATCTTGGAGTGCGTAGACCATCTTCACCATCTTTTCTCGCATTTCACTCACCTGTGACTGTACGCAACACTGCTTCCACACAGTCGATTTGAGCACCCGGTGAAAAACCATGGCCGAGGTTGAAAATATGCCCTGGTTCGTTTCCAGCATTACGGAGTACATGTTCTGCAGCCTCTTGCGCAGCCTTTGGAGATCCATGCATCCGCGATGGGTCAAGGTTGCCCTGGAAGGCAAATTGTGAGCCAAACTCAGTGCGATTCGCCCTGAGATCATCCCTCCAATCAAGGGACACTGCATCAATGTCGAGAGTTCGGATTTCATGGTGGAGATGTGAACTTCCTTTCGCGTAATGGATAAGAGGAACGCGTCGTTTCGCTTTGCTTCGAAACACCTCAATAGCTCGTTCTGTTGCAGGTTTTGCATATCTTCGATAGTCGCTTTCCGAAAGTAATCCTGCCCATGTA
>JAYXXD010000107.1:0-3709 GCA_036019775.1 Thermoplasmatota archaeon | reverse complement strand
TTCATTTATTGATGGAACGAGTTTCCAATTGGAATCCAGTCCCAGCTGAATTGTTCACCTCTTGATCGGAAAGATTACACTATTATTGAAAATCAGATGTTTTCCAATTGGAATTTCTATTTTTGAGCGCTAGATTCAACCATGAACAGATCGAATTCATGAAGAAGAACAGGGCCTTAGGGCTATGTTCAAAGGAGTTCTTTGACAGCATGGACACATGGCGGATAATCCCATCAGCATCCTACATCACCTTCGTGCATCGAGTGGTCCAAAAGAAACAGTGGGGCTAAGTGACGATGTCATTCAGGACTTTTGTAATTCAGACGCCGAACTTGTTCAAGCGATATACGAAGCTGGTGCGATGCACGCTACACTCTTGGAAGAATTTGGGCAAGACATCATGTCTTTGCCAGAACCAGAACTCATCAAGCATCTACAGTCCGATTATGTGAACTTCTACTCTGCTGCAACTGTGAACCCATACATCCCAATTGCAGGTAGAGGGCCATGGCTGGTTACGGCTTGTGGCGCCGTTCTTCACGACAACGGTGGTTATGGAATGCTTGGAAGCGGACACGGACCATCATCCATCATTGATGCCATGAGCGAGAATTGGGTCATGGCCAACGTCATGACTCCTTCGTTTTCTCAGAAGCGTCTCGGTGACCGACTTCGCAAAGAGCTTGGGCATACACGTGGATCCTGTCCGTTTGATCGCTTCATTTGCATGAACAGCGGTTCCGAATCCGTGACAGTAGGTCTCCGCATAGCAGACGTGAATGCCAAGCACATGACCGACCCTGGAGGCCGCCACGAAGGAAAGCCAACCAAACTCCTCGCAGTCGAACGTGCATTCCATGGACGTACTGGTCGACCTGCTCAGATATCCCACTCCTGTATGGACGGTTACAAGAAGAATCTAGCAACCTTCCGTGACATGGACAATCTCCTCCTTGTGCCTGCGAATGACATTGAAGCACTGCAAGCCATGTTCAAGCGTGCTGATGATGAGGGCTTCTTTATCGAAATGATGGCACTGGAACCCGTTCAAGGTGAAGGAAGTCCTGGTCGGTGTGTTGAACGAGCCTTCTATGATGAAGCCCGACGTCTTACACTCGAACACGGGTCCATGCTCATGGTTGATTCCGTACAAGCAGGTCTTCGCGGACAAGGATGCTTATCCGTTGTCGATTATGAAGGGTTTGAGGATGCAGAAGCTCCTGATCTTGAGGCATGGTCAAAAGCCCTCAATGCAGGTCAATACCCATTGTCTGTGCTCGGAATGAACAAGCGTGCGAGCGAACTCTATGTTGTAGGCATCTACGGAAACACAATGACAACCAATCCTCGTGCACTCGAGACAGCTGTTGCGGTTCTAGACAACATCACGCCAGAGTTACGAGAAAACATCCGAGACCGTGGTAAGGAAATGGTTGAGAAACTCAAGATTCTCCAAGCCAAGTATCCAGAACAGATTCTCGAAGTTCAAGGAACTGGCTTGCTCGTATCTGCTGAATTGAATCCAGAGACATTGCAAGTTGTTGGATTCGATAAAGTCGAAGTTTGGTGCCGAAAGCATGGTTTGGGTGTCATTCATGGTGGTGTCAACGCACTGCGTTACACACCAAATTTCGCTATCACATCCAAGGAAGTCGATCTTGTCATCGACATAACTCAGCAAGCCATTGAAGCCTTCATAGCGTGAGAAGAATGGTTCGCCTGCGTCTCCATCCAATCGATGGTTCGATTGCACAAGCACTTATTGAAAGGTTGCTGATGTTTGAGGTGACGCTTTGTCTGGATGAACTGGATGCTGAAGAGATTCGAGAACGCCATGCAACCTTGCTTCAGGCAGGTATTGCAGAAGTAGTCGTTTCAAACGATTCCGACTTCCAATTCGAATTCTTTACCGAGTTAAACACCATTCAGGTCAACGATTCGTGTTCAATTGTTTTGCATGATGTCCTTCCCTCTGGCAACAATTCAGGACTTGTCAATGAGGAATTGGAGTTGATTTGGAATGCCATTGAACATTCAATGGATGGAGATAGATCCCATTACTGGGTTGCAGAATCCGATGTGGTTGATGCTCTCCTTCGCATTGCTTTGCACCAACCACAACTTCCAGAATCAATCGACATTACAGGACGTCGTCGATGGTCAACGCAACAAACGCATCACGAGTTGCAGATGCTCTACAATCGAACTCGTGCAGGTTCAACGGGTCAATTCACGGCATCACTTCTCGATCAACCCGCATCACCAAAGATTTCTGTCGTTCCCATCAATGCTGCACAACAGGGGACGAGACCTTCATTGGGACCTTTGCACAACGTTTTGGTTGAATGCGATGGTCATGGATGGCAACCAACAAGTCCGCTACGTACAGCGATGATGGTCTATCTTGCTGGAAAACTCAACGATTGAAGATGTCACTTCCAAGCAGTGGAAGAAGAACACTCGCATCGCCTTCAACACATACATTCGGAGCTTCAGGGCGCATCTTGCCCCAGCTGATTGCTTCGCGAAGACGAGCGCCTGAAAGGCTACCATCGTGTTCTGGAGCGGTTGTCACATAGACAGCAGCATCAAGGCCACCCCGGTATTGATTCCACCAAATGACGTGGTGCTTGGAAATGCCACCACCCACCATCAGTGCATTGGAGGTCTCGACATCCCACGTTAGGTCTGACATAACTTGTTCATCAGCAAGTGTATCGATGTGGAAATCACGATGCCTCTGACGGAACATGAACAACTGTGCACCAATGGAACCATCTGTAATACCTGGTATGCAGACTGGAATTTGATTCTTCCAAGCCCAGTAGATGAGTGAATCAGGCTTACCAATTCGCTTTCCTAATTCCCATACGAGATGGATCGAGCCAAAACCAATCCATGCATCTGCTCCAGTTTTTCCTGTCTCTTTGAGCCGATCGTTGTAGATGTCTTCGAGGGCGGGCATGACCACGGCTTCGATGATTTCACCGTACGATGCGTTTGGAACAATGACGTTGCCAAGGCGCATCAATTCGTGTTCACCCAATTCAATATCATCCAATTCAAACGCTCCATGATAGTAGTCTTTGTATGAACGAGCAATGTCGTGGTCCAGTGTTCCACATGTGGTTGAAACGACATTGAACATCTTGGTCTTAATGGCTTCAATAAAGAAGGAACGGGTTCCCGTTGCACAAAGGCATGCAGGGAAAGAAAGCCAGTTGCAAACTTGACTTGCATCACCATCAACAGCGTCGGACTCTTCACGCATTTGCAGCAAAATATCACGTGCAGTTGCGAGCTTCGTGGCTGTGAAGCCACCTGCCTTGGCCATTTGGTCAATCAGCGAAGACGGATTCGTAACTTCACTGAATGCGTAATCTTTGACAGGGACATCGAAGTCATTCGGGTCAATGGCCATGCTCCTTCGCCACCGTTTCACTTCATCAATCTTTCATGGGGATTGAAATCTCCAGATGGTCCAACAAGCGCTCAACAGATCGCAATGTTCCATGAACGGAAGGATGCATGGTATGGTCTCCAATGCAATAGATTCCACCCTGAATCAACTGCTCTCGTTCCCGACCGATTGCAGTTGTTCCACCGTATGGGAGGGCATAATCGACGTACGTCGTTCCAATGAAATTCCAATCCTCTACATGTGAACCAAACCATTTCACCAACTCGCTTCGAATGCGTTTCCGTTCTT
>JAYXXD010000106.1:0-3802 GCA_036019775.1 Thermoplasmatota archaeon | reverse complement strand
AATCGATGTCATGACAATTGGTGAGGTGCCACCATCCGATATTTTCCCAGCTTGTGTGAACACCATGATAAATCCAATGAGAGACAACAGCCCGATGTTATTTACAACGATTCCGTGAATGAAAAGTGGTTTCGAACCATCTCCTTTGATGTATCGAGTTGAGGATGTATATTGACCAAGATTACGTCCGGTGTATAGAGGGAGGAATATGGCGTTGAAAAACAAGACAACAATTGCAATAATGAACAATATTGTAGTCTCCAGACCACCACTCTTTCCACCTGTGAATGCTGACATAAAGAGGGCGGCAATCAAAACAGAGAAGTTGGCAAGGAAATTAACCCACCAACTAATGACGCGACTTAGTTTAGGAGCGATTTCAAATTCTGAGGATAGCCCAGCTGGTCGAGGTTTTTTGACCTTCTGTTTTTTCGCCTTTTTCTCCTTCTTTTCTTTAATAGGGGCAGGCTTTTGACCGTTTACTGGCGTAGCCTTTGTTACTTTTTCTGCCTTAGCATCTGCTTTCTTTGCTACGTCTTTTTCATTCGATTCAACTTTGTCGAGTAGTCCCATATTCTCGCCTCATTCATGTGTACATTTCAGAAATCTGTTTGTAAATTGTAAAGTCTCCTGATTCTACGAAGGTCTGAATGGAAGAGTCAGGCATGTTTCCGAGTTGTTCGTCAATAATTTTGAAAAATTCTCCACGCTGCTCATCATCGATAGCTTTCGGATCTGCTCCAACTTGCTTGAATAATTCAAAGCCATCAGATGCAAGGAATGCTTGAATTGCATCCTCAGGTAGTTCATCCCCGAGTAAGTCGTTAACAATATTGAAAAATTGTGAGAACAATTCATCCGCCTCGTCATCTGCAGGGTCTTCTTCTACAGTGGGAGTTTGTTCCTCAACAACAGGCTCAGGATTCGTGACTGGCGCTGATTCGCTCATGAGAGTTCGACGTTCATGCATTAATTTCTCAAGTTGAGGGACAATTACGCGTAGTGTTTCTTTATCTCCTGATGCTTTTGCTTCTTTATATTGAGGTTTTAACTCACGGATTAAATCCTCAACTTCTGTCAATCGATCAGGTTCATCTTGGTCAAGTAATTCTACTGAAGGTGCACCTCTTGCTTCATTAATCGCATCTTCGCGTTCCTTCTTCCTCAAAACAATGATGTCACGATCCAATTCGTGTCCGAAACGATCTGCATATCTGTCTAAGAGTGAACCTGATTCTCCTGAACCTAAACGATCAATGGCTCCATAAATTTGCGGAAGAGGTTTTGCGGAACGTTTGGCCCAAAGTTCTCCGTACTCGTTTGAAGCCGATTCAGGTTCAATTGGTGTTTGTGGCGTAGGCACTGTTTGTTCTCCTGCAATTGGATTAACGAGAGGAGGTAAGGGGGATTGTGGCACAGGATCTGGAGTTGGAACGGCAGGTAATGGAGGAAGGGAAGCCTCGGGAAGAGGAGGGAGTGGCGCATCTGGAAGTGGTGGTAAGTTAGGAAGTGGTGGTAAGGAAGGTTGTGGTGTTTGAGTAGATTTATTCTTTTTCCGTCGTCGCATACACTCACCTCTGATTTGACTGGAGGCGATTCTACCCTTGAACCTTACCACAACTAGAACAAGAAAATCAACATCCTAGAGTGGCTATAATTGTGCAATCTTAGCCCATCCCTTAAGATTGAGAAATGTAGCAGCTGATTCTGATACCCTAAGTCGGTCTCCCATTGAAACGTCATGTGTATCATTACCAAAACGAAGAATTGCATCATCAACAATTATTTCAACGTCAAACGATTTATCTTTGCCAAATACAAATGCTTCGCTCAACGCATCAAAAGGATCAGGACCCTCAGGATCGAGTCTCTGTAAGGGAAATTCTGTCACACGCATACCTGTCTTTCCGTGGAGAGATGTAGGCCACCTTATTTGACGTCTCACATCAATGGTTACAACCTCGTCAGTTTCTCCCGCTGCACCGAGAACAATTGAAGCGTCTGATTTGACAAGATCAAGAAACAATCCTTGTTGTGCACCCAATCTTGAAAGTTGGCCACGACCGACAGCTTCTCGTCGATCATCATGAAGGAACATGTCTGCTAATTTTCGTATGCTAGCTGGACCTTTTCCTGGCTTCCCCTCTCTTTGTAGATTCTCTTTTAATCCCAGATGAAGCCTTTTCATTTCTTTCCCAGCTCCATCAGCATCTTGGGCAATGAGAACCAATTTTTCGATAAGAGCAGGTATTTGTTGACGTATTCTCTTTGTCCAACCACTTGCAAGAGGGTCATGAAATCGTGTCAATCCCCCTTGAACATCAACACCTTCGCCTCGAATGAATGAAACAAGTTCCCTTCTCGCCTCTGAGTCGAGATGAAACAAAGCAGGATCTCTATAATGAAGATGAAATCCACGATGGCCTGAAAAAGTTACTTGCAAAAAAGATTCTTTGAATCCAAATTCGGGTTCCAAAAAATCATTCCACAATGAATGTGCTTGTTCTCGAATAACATTTAGCATGGCAGGAAAATCTCTATCCGTGACGCCAGGTAAGTGATCGCCATCAAGATCGAAAATCAAATCTGCCCCGTGCCAAATTTTGTCATTCATTTTCAATTCGTACGGCTTTTGCCAATACGCTGTCGAATAAAAGCAAGAATGCATTGCTCGTTCCGATAAAAAATGACGTAATTCGTTCTCGTTTCGAAATGATTTATGGCGAAGAGGAGGACTCCCCCCAAATGGAATAAACATCCATTCACGTTTAGGCATTCGAGGTGGACGCCAAAATTGAGACGTTTGGTAATATCGACCGAACTGGTGCGCGAATCGTGCCCATCCGGTTGAAGCCATACATACCCGAAATGTTGACAGTTTTTGAACGAAACCCTATTCATTCTTCATGTAAAATTTCTGTTCAGTTTCACCGATTACAGTAACTGTATCAGCACCAGTTTGTTCGACATAGTGTTCCCAGCAGAAATAATGCTGGTTGTGAACCATAGCAGAGCCAAAGGTAAGCCTTGTACCACAATCATGGCAACGCGGACCAATCTCTCCATTCGGTGCCTGAGCGAGTTGGACATGTTCGTGTGGCATCGTCTCCCCTACTCCCTGCTGATTGTCTCGGTTCTAAAATGTCGTGATGGAAAATATTCAATCTGGCAGAATACTGTTGTTCACCCATTCGAGGAGATCAAGTGCAACTTCACATGATTCTCTGACCTCAATATGTTCATCATCAAGATAATTTTTCAAAGTGGGAACGGCTTCATAATTTCCTATCGCTCCAAGGGCTTCTGCTGCTTCATGACGAACCATGACATGTTCATTCAAGTCAGAAAGTATTTTTTTGAGCGTAGGTAATGCCTCATCCATCTGCATTTGACCCAAGACATATGCTAATTCATGTCGTAGAAGGGCACTTTTTGATTGAAATGCCTCACAGAGAACAAGACATGATTCTACACTACGTATATTCCTTAACTTGAATACTGCACGCATACGTTGGAACATTCTTTGATCTTCATCGAGAAGAATATGTCGAAGTGATTCAATGTTTTCTTTATCAGATGCTGGAGCGGGGTCGACAGAACCGTATTCACTCGTAACTGGTCGTTGATCCATGCAAATCATTCCTTTGCACCAATAAAGTTCAACCCATCAACATCAAAATCCTCACGAATCATCCCAATTGATTGGCCTTCTTTGAGAAAACGTCGAATGGATTCTCTTCCTTCAGCTTTGTAATCAATGGTTCGATCGTTGACGTACATTGTTACAAATTTTTGATTTGTT
>JAYXXD010000105.1:0-3847 GCA_036019775.1 Thermoplasmatota archaeon | reverse complement strand
GAGTTTTCCAGTTCGCTGCATCTTAATCATTCTGTCATCGAAGATGCGAAGACGCATCATGTATTCGAGACCTTGAATAAGTTCACTTGGATCAAGCTTAGGATCCCATTCTCCCTTTGCTTCACCTTCATCATTCAGAACCCGAAGAAGTCCACGGGAGTGAGGGGCAGTATCATCAGAGGTACAGGTCGATGGATCTGGTCGCCAAAGGTCACCAGGCTGTTGTTTGAACTTGCCCCCAAAGTCAGCATCATCCCCGGGACGAAACGGTGGAATCCCAATGGTGTAGGGCGCAGTCGTGGCCGTTAATCGCTCCGTCATTGTTCCACCTCACCATGACTCGGCATTAAGGCATGTTGGTTCTTTGGTCTGGGTGCGACAAGCACGTATGCTCCTGGCATTTCCTCTGTATTGTTTTCATCGAGAGTTTTTCTTGTCAACAGACCTGCCTTGTAGGAAGAGCGAACCAGAGGTCCACTTGCTACACCGGAAAAACCCATTTCAATCGCTTTTTGAGCCCAAATGTCATAGAGACTTGGGTCAGGAAATCTGTCGATAGCAAGGTGGTTTTTGGAAGGAGCGAGGTATTGGCCAATGGTTAACAAATCCACTTTTGCATCACGAAGCAGCTGCATGGCTTCAATTATTTCGTCATCTGTTTCACCAACACCAACCATGAGTGAAGATTTCGTCAACATATCAGGTCGCAACCGCTTCGCTTCACGGAGAATTGAGAGTGATTGCTCAAATGAAGCACGCGGGTCACGAACAATCGAATCAAGTCGGGGTACACATTCCACGTTATGTGCGAAAACCAGCAATGGGCTGTCTTGCAGAAGGTGCGCTAAGTCGTCCAGATCGCCTGCTAAATCCGAGCACAACAATTCCAGACTAACTTCTGGACATCGTTCAGCTACGGCAGCCAGACATTGTTTGTAATGGTCTGCTGCAGAATCCTCCAAATCATCACGATTTACGACTGTAATCACAGCATGGCGGAGATTCATGGATGCGACAGCGTCTGCAAGATGCTCTGGCTCATTCACATCCAATGGAGGTGGCGTTTTTCGGGTACCGACCGCACAAAAGCGACAACCTCTAGTACATTCTTTTCCTGCGATCATAAATGTAGCATCACCGCTTGACCAACACTCGTGAATGTTGGGACATTTTGCTTCTTGGCAAACAGTGTGGAGTTGATTGTCTTTTACTGCATCCATCGTGTCGTTGAACATTGCTTGTTGTGTTCCAGAAGGTAACTTTGTTCGAAACCAAGGAGGAAGTCTGGAACGTGGTCGTTTTTGACCCGCCATTCTCAGATTTTTGGCCATCCAAATCCTCCCTTATTTCACGCTAAATGAATGAACATCAAAAAGGTGTGCCGGCTAGCAAATTGAGGTTTTGCGAGTATACGAGCCTATATGTGTAAGAAACAAGAGCGGAAATCATGTCAGCCAAAGTGTGTCTTGTGACCGGAAGCGGCCGACGCATCGGCGCCTCAATCATTCGAAAATTCGCTTCAAAGGGATATGCCGTCCTTATCCATGTCTCCACTTCGGTCGAGGCAGGAGAGTTGCTCAAATCAGAACTGATACAAAAAGGGCAACAAGCAGACCTCATTAGAGCAGATTTGTCGAATGAAAATGAGACCAAACAACTGATCGATATGGTCGTTAATCATCCCTTCGTCAAGCAACGTGAAGGATTGGATGTCCTTGTTCACAATGCTTCGGTCTATAGTCAAAGTCCGATTGAAAATTTATCGCTTGAAACCATGCGTTTTCTCAATCGATTGCACGTTGAAGCACCATTGCAAATTTCACAAGGATTGGTTCAGTTGTTGGCTTCTGTTCATGGATCGATAATTGGGATGACGGATACTTCTGCAGGAAAAGCCTGGAAACAACTCTCACACTACACATCTAGTAAAGCAGGACTCCGCCAATTGATGATCAATTTGGCAGGCGAGTATGCTCCTCACGTTCGAGTCAATTGTGTTGCCCCAGGTGCGATTCTTTCGGCCGATTGGGAGCATGAGCACTTTAACAGAATCATTCAATCCATTCCATTGAAACGTTCAGGTAAAGTTGAAGATGTTGCAGAAGCTGTTTACTTTTTTGCGACATCAAACTACCTCACAGGTCAAGAGTTGTTCGTTGATGGTGGTTGGAGTCTCAATTCTTCGTAAGGGTTTCATACAGGTTAGGGGTCCCGTGACCATCGAGGTGGCTGAGGTGGTCAAAGGCGCCGGGCTTAAGATCCGGTCCCAGATGGGTTCGAGGGTTCAAATCCCTCCCTCGATACCATATTCTTTACTTTGGAACTCCAATTGTCTGAACATTTTATGCAAAACCGTTTAACGCCTGCTCGCTTCCCGTGTTCTAAGGGATGTCATAACCATGTCTTCGAATCGCATTGTTTTTGCAGTTCTAATCGCGTTACTAGTTTCACTTCTCCCATTAAACAACCCCGTTGCAGTTCTTCCCGAACAAGATGAGGTGAACTCTGTAGGAGCTTCTCTCGAAGATTATGAGTTGTACTTTGATGATGCAACTTCATTAACAACGAAAGAACCAGAAGGGGCGAGAAATGAATCCTCACTGCTTGGTTCGGGCGTAACTTTTGACACTGACGAACTGATTTCAGACTTAACCATCGAAGGTAAATCGTCGTCAGAAGTGCGCATATTTGCTATCATGAAGTTCGAAGCTCCAACAACCAACGCAACAGCCGATGTGACATTCAAGCTCTTCGCAGGTTCGGATTTAATCGATCAGTACACAAAAACACTTACCAATCCATGCACTGGTTTTTTTACGAATGATTGCGTTTGGGTTTCTCACCAAATAAACATCAATGTCGGAGCGGGTGGGAGTTTGATTGAAAGTGGAGATCGGATCAAAATCGGAATCCAAGGCAGTGCTTCCTGTGAATCTAGCGATAATCCAATTACTTCCAGTTGCGACGTCACCCTCGCATATGGGACTGAAGTTGGAAGCACGTACTCTCGTATGGAGTTTCGCGCCAATGCTCTCAATGGGTCAAAGGTAAAAGTTCACGAAGTTGGTGATGGGTGGAGTGAGACAGAGGTTACGGATTGGTCCCCGACCCATCGTTCCGATAAACGGGAAATGCAATTTACGGTTGATATTCGCGATGCCTTTGGACGGGAGGACATCAAGTCCATTTCGCTCATTCTTTACACACCAAATGAAGCATCGACTGTTTTTCAGAAACAATTCGATCCTGAAACGAACGAATTGAGATTGGACAATGATGGGTTGGTTGGAACCCACATCTTCACATATGAATCTGGAATCCTACACGGTAAATATCCTCTCACTCTAGCGATTGAGGACGTACAAGGTCATGTCATTCAATACAACCATCCAGAAGGAATTACTTTCCTTGAGTACGACATTTACCTCGATTTCCCATCCAATCAAATTCCCAAACTTTTGGTGGCGCCCGGGCAAACTTCAGCAATTGAGCTCTCCCTTATGCATACTGGGTCATTGACATCTGACCTCCTCGTCGAAATGGAATTGCAACAATCACTTCCATCTGGATGGTCTGAACCAAATTGGGATAGTCCTGGTGGTTACACACTCAGTGGAGGCGGATCGACAGCACGGCCTCTTCTAACAGTACAAGCACCTGAAGACCTGAGTTCGTTGTCAGATTCCTACCAAATTGTGGTAGAAGCATATGCTTATGCCACAACTGGAGCTAAGAGCGGATCTCAGGTACGCCTCGTATCCTTGGCAATCGATGTTGAGAAGGTGAATCAATTCGGTCCTCCTCAAATTGATGTCTTTGAAGATGTGGGTCAGCAAAAGCAAATCTT
>JAYXXD010000104.1:0-3929 GCA_036019775.1 Thermoplasmatota archaeon | reverse complement strand
GATTTCATCCCACTTACCGAATCGAATCATGACATGCCAAGGCATCGTGACATAAGATTCCAAAAAGATGGCACCCATTGGAATAATTCCAGCGAGCATAAATTGAACTCCACCGTTCTCGTCGCCTGCAGGCAGCGTTTCAACTGCTTTTCGAGCGTACTTCAATGCCGTTTCGTACTGGCCATCAAACATGGCGCACCAAACGACAAAGTGGTGATTGTGCATTCGATAGAACTTGTAAAATTGTGATTCGTTTCCAGTAAGTTCAACGTAGCGATCGTCAGCCTCAACTGCGGCTATGTTGCATTCAATGGCTTCTTTCCACTGTCCAACCCACGCATCGATGTGAGAAGGCATGTGAACCAAGTGACCCAGACCAGGCATTCGTGTTCGAAGAACGTCGGCAGCAGGAAGCGCTCGCTCTGGGAACGGTGAAAGTTCCAAAGCGTGACAGTACAAGTGGCAGAGTGCAGGATGGACCTTGGCTTCATCACTGCTTTCGAATGCATCTTCCATAATCTGAACCAGGAGCAGGGTGTTATCGTCAGCAGGTGTAATCTCGCCTGTTGCCGTATTCTTATCCCAGAGTTGCCATGCCTTGAGGTTCATGAGAGCCTCGACATAAATAGCGGTGACATCGAGATTACCACTGTATTTCTCATACAGTGGAGCCATGGCTTCAGCAAATGCAACATTCAGTTCAGGGTCATTCCCCATGTTGAGAACAGATGGATCTGCTGCATCTCGGGCCTCCTCGGAGTGTCGTGTCGAGAGTGCACGGATGAGGTCTTGCTCAAGTTCAGTACAGTGTCCCATAACCTTCAGCGCTTGTTGAATGGGATCGTGGCCCGATCCCAAGCCAGGCGTCCAGTTGTAGTTTGATGAAACACAGTAAGCAATGCCCCACCATGCCATAGCACAGTTTGGATCACGTTCTGTGCATGCCATAAAGCAGGCAATGGCTTGTTCATGGTTGTAGTTGAGCATGTGACCGTAGGCTTCAACAAACATCTTTCTTGCCTCATCATTGGCGCAAGTAATTTCTTCGGCAAAGGCGTAATTGGAGGATTCTCCAAAATCATAATCGGTAGGTGCGTACGACATGTCTTTTCCTAAAACAGGATTTACTTAAATGACGTCAATAAGGAATATATACCAATATCGAAGAGTCGCCCTTCGAACCAGAATAACACATCAATTGCCCAACATGTAGGGAGAATAATGATATTATTTGATTCTACGTTCGAATCGTGCCCAAGACATGGTTGCCTATTGGTATCGCCTTGAGTTCAGTGCTTCTCTCATTGATTATCGCCTCCTCGCAACTGGGGATTGCATTCGTCGATTCTGAACCTGATGAGGATGAAAAATCAGACTTAATTGGACCAATTATTTTGGTTGTATATCTTCTCTTTGTGATTCGCTATTTTGCAGTAGATGAAGGTCGGAAATATTCGGTTTCAGCCTTTTCATCTTCCGTTATTCTTGCAACTGTAGCCTGCAGCATATACGAAGTCCAAGTAGGAGGTTCGTGGTGGAATGATGCTTATATCATGGAGGATGCGCTAATCGCTTCAATTGAACCAATTATTTTCCTGTTCTTAATCAACGAGTTTATTGGAATACCCTTGCGTATGCGTGGTCGAACTGGAAACTCTGGACAAAACAATCCCACTTCACTGATACGAATAGGGCTTATCGCATCTTTTCCACTTGTTGTAATGACTCCTCCTTACGCGTTTGGTCTGATCATACTTTTCCCAACATTGGCCATCTTCTTTGTTTCATACAGGGCATCGACAGATACTCCATTGAGTCTTACTGGGAATTGATTCCTGAGGAATACCACAAGATTAGGATACGAATCAAAACCTTCCAAATCCTATCCTTGGATTTACCCCAATACAACGTATTTGTTGACCTCTAATTTCTAAATTGGGTTACAACTATGTATCAATACCCTGTCTTTCGCACGTGGGTGAAAGTGACATCTTGGATGATAGTAAATTCACTCGACTCAACTCGCTCATCATCGATGCATTTGGCCGACTTGAAAGACTAAGCAACAAGAACGTTGTTTTGTTCTTGTTTTTGTTCACCTTCACAATCTCTGCTCCAATGTTGATTGGTTTCGAAATGAACGATGATCCCTCAAGAGAAGGGAACAAGGATATCGATATTTTTCGAGACCGTGCACAAACTATACTTGATGGTGATTTGCTTTATCGCGATACGGAGATGGTCACGGTTTCCCCCCCAGTCATCAATTATCTGTTTACACCGGTATTGATTCTTGGAGATACCCTGCTGATTTGGTGCTCATGGTTTGCTTTCTTCTTATTCCTAACTTCTGTAGTGTTGTTTTTCTTCCTCGAGCCTTGGTTCGATCGGCGCTTAGCAATTGCTGGAAGTATGATTTACAGTTCATCGCCATTTGGTCAAATTACGTCGATTGCAATGCTTCAAGATGATGCTATAATCGTTGCATTTCTGGCTCTTTCATTGCTTCTGCTATCGCGTAAACGATGGTATCTTGCTGCGGCAAGTCTTGGCTTAGGTACGCTTACCAAGTTGTTCCCAGCGCTCTGTTCACCGCTTGCAGTGCTTGGTCCAGAAAACTGGAAATCAAGAATTTACGCAGCGCTCATTGGACTTGGAGTTGGATTGCTCATTTCATTGCCGTTTTTGTTGTATGCATACTCTGATTTCACTCAATTCATAGAATTCTATCTCTTCGGAACCCAACCAGTAAGTGATACTCAGATATCCAACCCAGTGTCGTCAACTGAGCAACGCGGCATGTCGTTTTGGCGTTTCATGGGTGAGACAATTTACTTTGTTCCCAGTACGGTACTTCACCTTGCAATGCTGAGTTCACTTTTTGCCACATGGATTGCTGTCCATCAACGGAAACTCAACATACCTGCAGCATTTTCATTGAGCATTTTATCCATCTTCATCTTCTATTCAAAAATACATTACGGATACCACTTGATGGCTTTGCTGGTTCTGATTCCATGGGCACTTCATGATGGAAGAAGAATGTGGGGGTTGTTTGGAATCAGTTTCATTGCAGGGGTTGTTCATCTCGCATGGCGTGACAATCTTTTCACCGATAATTCCTGGGTTCACGTGGCTTTTGCATTCCTCGTTTGGGTGTACTGGATTTACTGGGCAAAGATTATTCTGAAAAATCCAGATTTCACCCAACAAAAAGAAGCTCGTTCCCAGGAAAGCGTCTTGGTTGCATGTGGATGGATTGTTCTTCTGAGCCTGGTCTATTCACTCCAGGTTGGTATCATCAGCGCACTAAACTAATCCAAGGAATCTTTTCTTTGTCCAGGACAACTTGAAGATTCTAAGTCTCCAAGTTCACCGCTTAGGTACAGAGCTCTGAGAGTGGTGGGCGCTGGGGAGTCGCACAACAGTGCAATTGCCATTCAATTCTCGATGCAATCGCTTCGCTCATTTGGGCTGAACGCCCCGATTTGGCCATGATTCTGATTGAGAGTGAACTCAATTCTCAAACTTGATCCAATCACGACTACCCGGTGACCTGTAGAAATATGCTTGCGAATTTGGTGGATAGGTAATCCATTCATTGCCATCGGTTCCAAGCACACCTTGGGCGTACACAGAAGGTCGTCGCTTAGATCTGCGATTGTAAATTACAAAACCCAATCCTCCAAAACCAACTAGTGAAAGAATTATGATGATAAAGGGCGAAGAGTCCTCTTCAATATCATCACCATTGCAAGGAGGTCCAGTTGGGCAGTCATCGAGCGATGTGAACTGGTATGGCGAGTCTGCCTCTACCTGCCAATTTGACTTTGAAATATCGTAATAATCTTGTGAAGCTGAATCCGTTGTCTCGTCAACAACAACCAAGAACGCATTGCCGAAATAAGGAGTCTCATCATCAGCAGATG
>JAYXXD010000103.1:0-3977 GCA_036019775.1 Thermoplasmatota archaeon | reverse complement strand
AGCCAACTTCTCGTCTTGAAAGAAGGATGGTCGGGATTGGTTGGGCGACTCGCAGTAACACTCGATGAAGTGGGCATTCCGATCGAGACGGGAGCAAATGTTGTCAAGATTGAGAAACACAAAGTCCACCTTGCGGATGGACGACATGTTGAGACGGACGTCATCATTCTTGCTTGCGGTTATGCTCAGGCGAAGAATCTCATTCCTGATTTGCCCGATGTTTCCTTTGTAACCGCTTCAACAATTGATGTTGCTTTGGATGCTGTACCCCTTGGCGACCGACACGGAATCATCGACATTGAGCGTTCAATGGCTATCTTCGACATGAAACAGATTCATCCTGGTATCGCTCCTTCAGGGGCACTACTTTCTGCTGTCCATTTTGGTGAAGGGAAGGGCGAATACCGTCTTGCAGCATTAAGCAAATTCATGGATGAGCGAGCCCCTGGCTGGAAATCACATATTCTCCATGAGCGGCAACAAAAGAATGTCAAAATCGCTCCGATTGGTGACCGAGTTGCTTGTGGTTTTGCTCGAAAGAATGGCATATTGCTTACTGGTGCATGGGTTGAAAGCGAGCATATTCTTTCCGATGGGGCGGTCGAAGCTTCTCGAACGACAGCAGAACACATCAGTAAGATGCCACTTCAACAATGAAGAACCTCATAACAATCCGTCGAACATGCGCATCGTGACATGGAACGTGAATGGTTTACGAGCAGCCATTCGTAAAGGCATTGACAATTGGTTCGAAGATGTTGATGCAGAGATCTGGATGCTTCAAGAAACTCGAGTTCTCGAAGAACAATTTCCGAAAGGTTGGAATTGGCCTGCAACACATCAAGCCATTCTCCATCCAGCAGAAAAGAAGGGTTACTCTGGCGTAGCAACGCTCTCGAGCGTTGCGATGACGGAGATTCAACGAGGTATGGTAAGTAAACTGGACCCATCCGATTTGGAAGGACGAATCCTCGTTACACAGCATGGTGAATTGACCTGCATCAATACCTATCTTCCAAGTGGTTCTAACAAAGATGAACGCCAATTGTTCAAAGAAGCATGGATGGATGAATGGCGTTCATGGCTTCAGCCGTATTTGGAAAGCGAAAAACCTGTCTTGGTCGTTGGCGATTTGAACATCGCACATACAGAAGACGATATTTGGAACCCGAAAGGAAATGCAAAATCGAGTGGGTTCCTTCCACAAGAACGTGAATGGTTCTCTCAGCTTCTTGGAGATGGATGGCGAGATTTGTTCCGCGAGCATGTGGGTGATGGCGTGAAACTCTACTCATGGTGGTCCAATCGTGGCCAAGCCCGTGCATTGGATCGTGGTTGGCGAATCGACTACATGCTTGGAAATGAAGCACTCATACCCTTTGTTGAGTCCATTCGAATCGATCGACAAGGCGGTATTGATATCTCTGATCATGCTCCAGTGATTCTTGATTTGAGCGATGCAGTTACATCGTAAAACCTTCGATGACGTACATGATTCCAGAGAGAACAATTCCAATCGAAATCATTGTACTGATGAATGATTTCTTCCATTTCTTGAGCCACCGCTTGCCGAGATGAACACCAATGATGGCGGATAAAACTGACCCTGCAACGAGTGGAAGGAACTCAGCAAGTGCCTCCCCGTCCGAGTAAAGGTAGACAGGTAGGCGAGAAAGATCGACGACCAATGCAAGCAGAGCAGCCGTTGCTGCATAGGCAGATTTGTCCGGCAAGCGTCGTTGAAGAAACATCGCCCGTAATGCGCCTTGGTGACCGGTTAACCCGCCCATGAATCCTGAACCAAATCCTCCCCAGCGGTCTTCCGCTTCAGGAAGGCGATAATTGGTCCAGCGCTCTGAAATTGAGAGGATTGGGAGAAGAATCAATGCAAATCCAACGACGATGAGAAGCGGTTGAGGATCGATGCTCGTACTGAGTGAAGCACCGATCAATGCACCAAGGACCATTGCCCAACCATAGCGTTTGACCGCTGAGAAATCAACATCGGTTTTCAGAAGAAGAAGTTTCCATCCGTTATGGGCTGCATGAACCACTGCAACTGCTGCAATCGCAAGATGTGGTTCAAGCCAAAGCAGCATAACGGGCGTTAGCATGGTCGCAAGACCAAACCCAGCAGGTACAGTGAGTGCTGCAGCAAGAAGTGTTGTGACCATGCAGAACACGGCCAACATCACATCCATGGTGGACAGAAAATGCATTGGAAAATGAATGTGTCTATATTCTATCAATGAAACAGGGGGTTATATCCTCACTTCATGACAATATGCTATGGCCTGGGCAAAGGTGGAAACGGGCGATGGAGCATTTTCATCTCAGATGGAAACCTGCTCCCCTTCAGACGCTGAATCGTGGTGGTTCTTGCCTTACGATCAACTAAATCTTGACTTATTGCCCATTCAAGATTCCATTGGAATCATTCTCATTGAAAGCGAAAAACAGGCGAAAAGACGACCTTATCACAAACAAAAACTCTGCTACATTCTTTCCAATATGCGCCACTTTGCACTTGAAACTTTGAGCAAAGCAATACCCGTAGTTTACGTTACGACCAATGAACAATACGATGAGCCGTTGCGAAAATTGGCTCAGGATTTTGGACCGATGAACATGTTTCGCGCAGCCGAGCGTGAATTACGATTGACATTGTCTGAACTTATCATTGAAGGACACATTCTCGAACATCCACATCCTGGGTGGTTAACGCCTCAAAATTGGTTTACTGAAACGGTTGGTAACGAACCACCGTTTCGAATGGATCGGTTCTATCGACGAGTTCGCAAGGAGAAAGGATGGTTAATGGAAGGAGATTCTCCTGTTGGAGGAAAGTTCAGTCATGATGCAGACAATCGCCAACCTTGGAAAGGTGAACATCAACCTCCTCAAGCCCCTTCGTATACCATTGATGAGATTGACGAAGAAGTGATTGCACTTGTCAACCACCGATTTGCAGAGCATCCCGGCGAGGCCCGTTTGAACCACTTGCCCACCTCGTACGAAGACCATCGACAAGCGTTGGAATTTCTCTCGGAGATTCTAACATTGTTCGGCCCATATGAAGATGCAATGACCAAAGAGAGCAGAGGATTGTTCCATTCACGTCTTGCTTCTTCTGTTAACATACATCGAGTTCTTCCTAAGGAAATCATTGATGTTGTTGTCAAAGCTGAAGTCCCTCTCAATTCACAAGAAGGCTATCTTCGTCAAATGATTTGGAGAGAATACGTCCATCATGTTCACGAGATTACGGATGGTTTTCACAGCCTTGATATTCATTCGACCGTTCCTTCTAATCGTACGGCTGGTTGGCCCATGAATGTCGATCAGGATGAATCAAAACATCCGAATCATCTCAACCAAACTCGATCGCTTCCTATGGCATTCTGGGGCCAAACCTCGGGAATGGATTGTCTCGATTGGGCAGTTGAAAGCGTAATGGATGAGGCTTGGACGCATCACATTCCACGATTGATGGTTCTCAGTAATCTTGCACAACTGATGGACATTGAACCTCGTCAACTCACGGATTGGTTTCATGCAGCATTCGTTGATGCTTTCGATTGGGTTGTCGAGCCAAACGTACTCGGGATGGGGACATTTGCCTTGGGCGATGCAATGATGACCAAGCCCTACGTTTCAGGAACACCTTACATCAAAAAAATGGGTGATTTCTGCTCTTCTTGCAAGTTTCATCCAACAAAATCATGTCCTATATCGCCAATGTATTGGGCTTATTTTGAACGGCATAAAGAAGCATTCACTGGCAATCATCGATTGGCGATGACACTGAGAACATCACAGAAACGTTCGGATGAAAAGAAAGCAAATGAGGGCTCTGATGACGCGGCAAAGGATGGAAAGAGTGCGGGCGGCAAGTCCAAGAAGCTTAGCCTTGATGATGTCGTCAATGCGAAAGAGTTTGTGGCGAAGGAATTTGTGCCAATGTCTCAAACGCCACC
>JAYXXD010000102.1:0-4102 GCA_036019775.1 Thermoplasmatota archaeon | reverse complement strand
AGGTGCTTCAACCAAGGTATTGACACAAGTAATGAACACACGCTTCTGATTTCGAATAGGAGGCGGCAACTGTTCCATGGTTTCGAGCAGGTACATCGTTAGAGCAGTACTGTCTTTACCGCCTGAGAGGCCGAGTACCCACGGGATGTCTCCCGTGGTGCGATACAACGATGCTAAATCGACCATGATGCAGTATCAGGTCGAAGGTTCATAACCTATTCCAAATGGGCGTAATGAAAACTTGATCAAGCAGAAACACCGTCCTTCCATCTATGAGCGGTAGTAATTGGAGCGAATGGACGGCTGATGTTGCAAGTGCAATTCAAGCCCTGGGAATTTCAGTTGGAGGTCACTTTTCTCTAACACAAATGTATCAATTTGAGAAGCTTCTGCATAAATTGCATCCGTCCAACAACCATATCCAAGCCAAAATACGACAACAATTGCAAGTCTTGCAGGAGTTAGGCTATGTGTTGTTCATTAACAACAAAGGGCTATATCAACTGGTACGTGAACTTCCGGAGTAGAAAGAAGATCTAGTCGGAGATTCTACGCAAAAGCACGGAATCGACCGATGAGTGGATAGGGTTGTCATGGCAAATAGTTGCGACTTCAAATCTTCCCTCCACACGAAGTAAATCATGACTGAGTTCAGTCAACAACAGGATTGGAGCTGAATGCTCCGACTGGGATAAGAGAGCCTTGTTTTCTTTTGAGTTTAAGTTAACTTTAGCTTTTTCAGTACCTTTATTTTCAACCATTAGGTAGTAAAGGAATATTTCATGATTTTCATCAATCCAACGATCCGAATAGCCCGAATCGACGGTGCATTTCACGATCACATGGAGTAAGCTTGGAAATTCGCCGAGCCAGTTAATCCCTTTTTGGGGAGTATTTCCAACTCCTTCTCCAGTAAATAGATTGAATCTGTCGGATTTACTAATCGTGTCTCCTCTCTTAACGGCTAGAATGTCACTCAATCTGTCAAAGCGTGTGCTCATGAAATTAACTCTTCACGAGATTATTTGATCCGTTCGATGCATTTACTTGCTAATTCGACGAATGATTTGCGAGTAATTCGGTTGAATTATTTCTATCTCACTTGGGAATAACTCAACAATCCAAGAGAATATGTTTTGTACGGTTCGTGTTAGTTCTTTTCTGTAAGGGACTGGGTCATCGATACAGTTCTGTTGAATCCATTGTTTTGCATAACCAAACCTCATTCCTTCTACTGTGATTTCATCGATGAACGCAGAAAAGAACGCTTGATTTGGCATTAAGTCGATGAGGCGCTCTTTGAAATCTGAGTAATTGTCAAAATCAGTAAATCGTAGGCCAAGATTGCTTAAATCGTGTTCTGCGGCAACCATTTCATCCCATGATTGATCAGGAAGCACCTGGCCAGAAACGATCTCCCACAATCTGCTTGGGGAGGTAGATGCAGGAAGTTGAGATACGAGAAAGAGATCGTTTGATGATTCAAATTCAACAACAGATCCTGTGTCCACTGGTTCGGAGTGAACTTCTTGTGCGTTGAACCAAGATTGATATTGACTGAAAATTTCGTCATTCATTACGAACGACGATGCCATGATCTCACAGATCTGTCGAGCATCGTGCCTCGTACAATCGAGTTGAACTAAAACCTCGTGATTGCTTCGATCAGTGTCCATGAGTGCCTTTTTTGATAAGTTTGCGCTACCTACCATGAGTGACTCGAAATTTCGACAATACACTTTGGCATGCAATCGGTCGTTGATGTACAACTTCCAGGATTTGTTTTGTTTGACAACTTCGTAAAGGTCGATGTTTGAGACTCCTGTGATGAGATGATCTTTCCGCCATGAGGTCACAATGTGTACTTCGCGTTGTTCCGAAAAAAGCTCTTCAAGGTACGATGTTGTAATGAATGGTGCAAGGATGTAAAGGGGTCGGTCATGGTCTTCCCCTAAAAATGACCTGAACTTGGCGTCCAATGCTTCCCAGTGCATAAGGCAAAAATATCCTATACGGCTTATGTTTCCTTTGATACCTCGAGATTTCAACGGTTAAGAGATTAAATACTGTTATGATAACAGAAAACTATGACAACCGATGGCGCACCTTTGGTCAATGCATCAACAGCAATTCTCTCCATGCGAAGCTCTAGTTTCGATGAACTCAGTGCTTACGGGGAAGTTGTGGACAATTCTATTCAAGCAGAGGCAAGAAATGTCAAAATCAAGTTTGATACCACTTCAAAATTGATCCGAAAACTTGCCTTCGGCGATGATGGCATCGGTATGGATGCTGAAACGCTTAGCCGGTGTCTTTCCCTTGGCTGGTCAAGCCGATACAACGATCGTGAAGGAATTGGTCGCTTCGGAGTTGGGATGAAACTTGGTGCCATTCATCAGTGCAAGCGTGTTGAAGTTTGGTCAAAACAACAAGGTGGAGCGTGGCTCTTCACCTACATCGATTTGGATGAAATCGAGTTAGGGGCTATGACGACAATACCCGCCCCGATTGAGCAGAACCCTCCCGCAGAGTATGCTTCATTAGTAGGCACCGAACATGGGACGTTGATTGTCTGGAGCAAGTATGACAACCTTAGGAAGCGTTTGCTTGAATTAATGGGCGAGATTAAGTTCTGGGCAGGTCGAACCTTCCGTTATTTCATTTGGAATGAAGGACCGAAAGGAGAGCAGATTCGATCTCATCCATTGACGATCACAATCAATGGAGAAAAAGTTCCAGCGCTTGACCCTCTTTACCACAGAACAGAAAAGACGCGTTTTGAGGACGACCCGAAATCCGATCTGTATGACGATATTGTACTCAGTTGGCCAGTTGACTCGTATGGTTTGCCTGATGCAGAATCTGCACCAGATTTTAGTGACATCCGCATTCGATTCAGCCTGTTGCCAGAAGAATGGAGACGAAAGACTGGGACATCTGCCACTTCAATGACCGCTGCTGAGCGAAATATCACGCAAAAATCCAACGGGCTTTCTATCCTCCGAAATTATCGTGAGGTTTGGTGGGGGCCAGTACCTTACTGGAATCGTTTTGGTCCAAAGGGATGGTCGCGATTCGAGGATACTGATCGATGGTGGGGTTGTGAGATCCTTTTCGATGCTCACCTTGACCGGGCTTTTGCAGTCAAGAACATCAAGGATGGTGCTCAACCGCTTCCTGAGTTGATGGAGACCATTAAAGGCAATATCTTGCCAAGCAGGAAAACAGCCACCGAGAAAATCAAACAAACATTTACCGCAACTGCAAGACAAGAGCGGGCAGAACAACAGAGACAAGCGAATGAAGAAGATATGCGAAGAGTTCACGCTGAGGCCGAACGAATTGCAAAGAAAACAGCAACACCAAATCCTCAACTCGGTGCAGATCTTGATCCTGAAGAAGCGCTGGATCAATTCATTCAACAACGTGAGACCTACAAGACTGAGGAAGCTGCTGCGACGATTCGAAATCTCTTCGCAAGTCAACCGTTTACGATTGAAGAGACTGAATGGAGAGGCAGTAAGTTCTTCGATTCAGCCCACATGGGTGGGAAAGCCATTCTTGAGTACAATATGGGTCACATATTCTTTGAGCGAATTACTGAACTGTTGCAAATTCTTGAGGAGGAAGAAGATGTTGATGCAGTCGAGATTGCAAACGAGTTGAAGATTCTCATTGACCTTCTGATCGTTTCCTACGCTCGAGCAGAGGCAAACTTTGCTGATGATACGATGATGAAGGCTGATCAATTTGTTGAGAACATCCGAAACTATTGGGGCCAATTCCTTCAGAGTTACATCAACACTCGAGAACTCGAGCATTCTTAGGTGGGCCGGATGTCGTTTGATGAACGCATTCTTGGAGAAGAGGGGCCAGAAGGCAACAGGACTCGATTCATATTGAACTTGTTCAAGGGCAATCGTTTGCTCGATATCCGTAAGTATTACAGAGACAAAAAAACTGGTGAATTCAAACCATTTTTTAATTTAGGTCCAAAAAATAACTGGGACAAATCTTTAGAGACAAAAAATATAAAAATAATTGAAGAAGAGTTTTCTTCAGAAATGAAAGAATTAGGATATTTATAAAATAAATTTTGAAA
>JAYXXD010000101.1:0-4572 GCA_036019775.1 Thermoplasmatota archaeon | reverse complement strand
CGGTCACCAATGTTGTTTGATTCGAGATGGCGAGAGCAATAAGATCGATATCCACATCCGATAATCGTGGTAAATCGCCTGTCTTCGACGCCAGTTCATGAACAACTTCGCGCTCTTCGGGACTCGCTGTACGCCAATCCATGTCCAGGGAATCGATTAACAACCAACGTTGTTCATCGACATTGAGCAATTCTGTTTGTTGAAGAATTGAAACGATTTGGTGTCGACAGCGTTCGATTGGCCAACTCAAGAGCGCTGATGTATCGAGAACGGCCATGAACGATTCCTATCGAATCGATGTAAAGAAGACGTCGATAACCCATAGCCTCAAGAAGACGAATCAATACCTCACAGTATGATTGGAGAAGACTTCATTCTTGAGTTCTTCAACCAATTTGGTCCATTCGCATTGGCATTGCTTTCATTTACAGAAGCAATCATCCAACCGATTCCACCGGATGTTATGTTTCTGCCAATGGCCTACGATGAACGAAACAGTGTGAACATGTTGCTTTGGTTGTGGTTCATCGTCACATTTGCCTCGGTCTTAGGAGCCATTGTCGGCCATACCCTTGGCAAAGTATACGGTACAAAACTTCTCGATCGATTTGGAAAACCTCAACATAGGGAACGATTGGAATCTTTGTTCGAAAAATATGGCACATGGGGGATGTTTATTGCAGCAGTTTCTCCATTACCGTACAAAGTGTTTGGCTGGATTGCAGGTGCCAGTGATATGAAATTGCAACCGTTCATTCTCGCTGGAATCTTTGGCCGAGGCCTCCGGTTTGGATTGGAAGCTATGTTAATTTATTTTTATGGCGATGCTGCCATGAATGCTGTGACGTGGTTGCTCGACCATGAGATCATTATGGCGGTTGTCCTCATCGCGGTTCTTGGAATTGCGTATTGGTGGTTGACTTCAAAGAAACTACAACAGACCGAAATCGCATAGAGGTTGGGATTATGGCCATCGAATCCGAAGCGCTTTTTGGTCTATTAACCATCTTGGCTGTGGGTATTTTCACTCCGGGCCCGAACAACATTACGGCAATCTCTCACTCCGCAGTCCACGGTGCTCGAAGCAATATTTCATTGGTCATTGGGATGGTTATTGGTTTCATTGCAGTTCACATGATTATTGGTTTAGCTATCGAACAAATTGATGAAAATTCCTTATTTTTCACATTGCTTGAATGGCTTGGATTGCTCTTTTTTGTTCTTCTTGGAATCATCATCTTACGAATCCCAATCGATCGATTGGCCGTCGACAAGAACATCAAAGAAATTGATTTTCGGCATGGAATTGCTCTTCAATTTGTAAATGGGAAGGAATGGGCGTTTGTCTCCGTAATCATGATTCAATTTCTTGATGGATTCGGTGGAGGTTTGAAAGGCATACTTTTGATTACATCGATAACGACAACTGGGGGATTGCTTGCCATGATTCTTTGGACCCTTACTGGTCACAAATTGATGGATACACTACGACATGAACGAAAAGGTGTAGTTATGATTCGAAGCTTAGCAGGAGCGATCTTCTTATTCGCAGCCATCGGAGTTCTGCAATTACTCGGAAATTCTTGATTGATTAAACCAAGCTTTCAGGATGTTTCCCTCAGCAAGGAGAAGATGTTCCGCAATGGTTCCTTGTTTCCGGTGAAGTTGTGCAGCAATATCTTGCTGTTTGCATTGGCGCGGATGATCATAATATCCCATGTTGATCGCTGTCTCAAGAACCTTCTTCCTTCGGGGTGACATACTTGGTGCTGTCAACCATTCGCCTTGGTAAGCCTTGTTCACTTTGATTTTGAATCGGGAACCGATAAGAGATTTGACCTCACTCAAGAATTTGGACAAACCAGAGGATGTTCCCTGCATTGAAAGGATAAGTTGCTTCTCTTCAATGATAATCGGAGCGATTGGCCATGCATCGTTCTGAGCAACAAGCATTTGTGCGATCGGTCCAGACATTCGTGCAGAAAAGAGGATGTTGCTGTCTTCAACTTCCAAAACATCACACAACTCGAGCGTGGGGATCTTTTTGATTGATTCAATGTCGTGGCCTTCTAGAAATGTGGCGTTGAAGAGTAAAACCGGAGAACCATCAGAAATTTCCGTTATCCGAATAAAAATTAGTTTTTCAAAAACGTTCACCAGCTCTCCTGCTGGCAATTGCATCGCATCTTCATATTGAATCACGAATTGCATTTTTGACAGCATAGGGACACCCTTTATGATAGGGTTTGAGTAGAAGTATGTATACGTGACGTTCAGAAAAACGAACAAAATGTATCTTAGTGCTCGTGCCGGGATTCGAACCCGGGTCAGCGGGATGAAAACCCGCGATGATGGACCTGGCTACACCACACGAGCCAATGACATGCCGTGTCACCTCTCGTTCATAACCATTGGCCATTCGATTCCTTGGCGGCCGAACAATTCCTAATCGATTCGACACGTTTAGGAGAGAAGGCGTTGGACCAGGTCATCCATCGTTGCTTGAGAATACTGTTTTGATTTGTTTAATGTCATTGTACGTCCAATGACATTGCTGCCAAGAAATGAGAATTGGTGTCTCATTGCCATAAGACAATGTGCTCCACCGCCTCCACTGTGTGTAGCGAGGAGTACTGTTCGATTGTTGAACAATCGCCGGAAATCATCGCTTCGTACCGATAACCATGCAATGCTATTGTTGAGTGATGGTGGCATAACCCCATTGTACTCTGGAGCACAAACGATGAGCGCCTTTGAGTGAAGGATCAAATCCTCGAGGGTTGATGTATCAGGCTCCCGTTCAACATCTCCATCAAGTTCAGGAGTATATACTGGCCATTGGAGTGTAGTCAAATCCACGACTTGAGCGCCCACGCCTTTCGTAAGAAGCGATTCAGCGAACCGATGAGCCAGCTCGAGATTCTTCCCAGATGATGCGGCGAGAACTAAAATGTAGGAATCCATGAACAACGGTTTGGCTGAATATATTTCAATCGTTGGTTTCAGGAAAGTGACCATGGCTTGAAATAGGTCGTTCACAACCTCATTTCATGTTCACTGAAATGCTTGAGGAATACAAAGGCAATTTCCTTGTTTTTACTGGACGTTTCTGTGGCTACTGCACGGCTGCAAAACGATTGTTAACGCAGAAGAACCTTCCTTTCATTGAAGTTTCATTTGATGAACATTCTCCACAATTACGTGATGAAGTTGTCGAAGCGACCATGCATCGTACTGTTCCAGTGATTTTTGACATTCGGGGAGATGAACGTATCTTCATCGGCGGGTTTGATGAACTCAACAAATATCCGCTCAATGGATGAGTTTCTCAAGCCAGTCCTTGAGCACTTCGTGATGCTCGGTCGGAATCATGTGCCCTTTCTGATGCTCTACCAACTCAACGCCCCACCCAGCAGCCTCAAACAAATGAGCAACGGCCCATCCATCTTCGATGGGTACGCGAACATCTCGAATTCCGTGCATCCAAAACATCCGCTTCTCATCCAATTCCTCAAGTCGCATTCGGAGTTCCATCGGTCGAACCAATCGTGTGCCAAGGGCAACAATGCCAATGATTCGATCGGCCAGAGGAAGTTGAAGCATTTCTTGTGCCATGGCCCCTCCTTGGGAAAAGCCACCAACGACGAGCGGCCCCATGGGTGCCTGTTCAGCAATCAACTTCTCGAGTTGCGATAGTGATGAATCAACATCCATAAGTTCACGTCGTGAAAGATGGAGACGTCGCGTCACATCAGGATCTTCAACTTCGTACCTCCACCACGTTTTGCCTCGTCGCGGATGGTCGAATCGAGCATTTGGAACTAGGAGTGTCCACCCGTCAGGAAGGATTTTTTCGGCAAATGGCTGCATCATCTCTGCCGTTCCAGTCATCCCATGCATCATGATGAGTGTGGGCATCAGCGTCACCTCATAATGTCCATTGGAACACGAGTGCTCCTGCGACCTTGAGATGGATAAACGAGGATGGACCACGAACCGTAACAGTGAGCGAATAATCTCCTGAATTGGATGGAATGGTTCCAATTGCTCCTTTTTCAGTCGCACCCGAGCCCCAAGCTCTAGTTAACGGAGATGCACCAGCGTGATCTTTCATGGTTAAGGACCCAGATGATGCACCATTTGAGGCAATTTCGACATCGAGATACCAAACTAACGTATCCCAATCACCTTCAGTGGGGTGACCTGAGTCCAAGAATGAGTCGTAAATTTCCTGATCGTTTTCCTCATACAGACGATCGATAAGGTCCCGTGCTCGGTAAAAGAACACATCTCCCTCGTAATTGGAACGTGCAATGTTCAAATCCATTCGAAGTTGAATGGTTCCGTCTCCGTCTCTCCAAACGAGGCGTTCAAGGAAGCCTTTGCTCCCACTAAATGTGTACGACAGTTCATGACCTTCCGAAGATTCTGCTTCAACTCGAGCGTTACCATTGTCAAGTGAGATTGTTGTAGCATCCCATTCTTGTCCAAAGAGAGTAAATGACCAGGATGCTCCAACCTTCCATGGGAATGAGAAGACTTGTTGAGCTTCTCCGTTTTCATAAACGGCCA
>JAYXXD010000100.1:0-4584 GCA_036019775.1 Thermoplasmatota archaeon | reverse complement strand
TAACGAACGTCGACCAAGGATTCCAGCAAACTGGTATTCGCTCAAATTGTCCGGGAGTGGGGCGATTGCAGAGAAGATGAGTTCAGGTGGCCCACCAATGCAAATGGCAACAGGCATTCTCTCTCCGCTTGCAGCAGCATGATCTGCAGCATGCTTGTGGATTTGCCAGTGCAAACCGATGTTCTTCTCATCGAAGACTTGAGCACGGTACATTCCAAGATTGTGATCCCCTGTCTTTGGATCTTTGGTGACAACCAATGGAAGTGTAACGAAATGACCTCCATCCATCGGCCACGTCTTTGGAATCGGGAGTTTGGTCAAGTCTGGATCTTTCATACGAACTTGTTGACAAGGTGCAGCAAATCGCTTCTTCCGTGGAGGCATTGCAAATGCATCCCTCGCTAATGGTAATGCCTTCCAAGGCATTTTGACAAACGTACCAATATCGGGCTTCATCATCGCTGTCATTCTGTCGCCAACTTCTGTTTCGTGTGAAGCACCCAATGCATCCAGTGTACGTTGATGGCTTCCAAACAGATTCATGACCAATGGCATAGGTGAGATTGAACCATCTGGAAGTCGAGGTTGCTCAAAGACGACAGCTGGGCCATCGTTCTTGACGAGAAGATCTGCAATTGCACCTGCTTCAAAGGCAACATCAACCGGTCGGTTGATGCGCAGCACCTCACCTCTCTTGTCGAGATGCTTCAGAAATCGCCGTAGATGTACCCAAGCCACATCCTTCCGAAAAGCCGTTTACCTTTGAATCGTCGCATTTGAGCAGTAGACAACTCATTCTCCGAACCATTCTGGATATGGGCATTCTGAATAGAGCGACCAGCCAACCATTGAACAACCAATGTAATCGGATCCAAACTGGATTACGTCCCACCTACCAGAAACTGTGAATGTTGGATGAGAAAGGCTCTCGAGTGTGATGCGAGCACCCCAGGCATCAGTTTCAATATTCACGGTAGTTTCGAAAAGGAGATATTTCTCGTGAAACCACATTTTTGAGCCTTGGAAAGCATCGAGCAGCGGTTGTTCTTTTTGTTTCCTTATGGCTTTCAGTTTATCGTTTTCAGATGAATTATTGTCCATAAAGATACTGTTCTTCACAGTAAATAAAGGTGAATCCAAGCAGTTCAATCAGATTCATTCTTCTTCGAACAAATAGCGTTTTTCTGGTTGCCGCAAAACGACGATGAGTCCAATGGCTGATGCGATTGCCACGAAAAGGGCGAGCGTTTGAACCATACTGTCACTGTATGAATCCTTATCATCCACTTCAGTCTGAAGGCTAGCATTGTGTGAATGATTCCCATCAAGGTGAACGTCTTCGTTTATGGTAACGCTTCCATAGAGAGTTTCAGTCAACGTTCCATTGATGGACTTCATGTAGGAAACGTTCCACAATCCGATAGAGACATTCCCGTTGAACGTAAATTCGTATCGATTTTTACAGTTATCATCGACCAACGATCCGTTCTCATCCAATGCGCATTCATACACGAGGGTAGGTGATCGTGCGCTTGCACCGTCTTTTGACAATTCGATGACAAGCGACATGTTTTCAGTAGAGTCTTTCATCCAGAACCAAACAGAATCGCCTACTTTGAGAGCTTTTTCGGGTACATTGGCTGGTTGTGGTCCTTCGTCATTGACGATGACAGTGTAAATGACCAACTCATGCGAAGCGACGGGTGCTGCTAGGAGCACCATGCCGATTGCGATAACGAGCCAACGCATGATTGTAGCCATGGGCATTGAGAATAAATACAATACGCAAGGTAATGGTGGGTGGATTCATGGAGGCTCGCTTGGTTGCCATCGGCATCTTTGGTATTCTCTTTGCATCATCGATAACTGTGCTTCTCGTTGGAGTGAGTGATGACTCAGAAACTACGGGTCCAGCATTTACCTTTCCAGCGGGTGATCCATTGTTCCAAGGCGAAGGACACGATCACATGAATGCAAGTCAACACCAAGCAGGTACTGATAACATCGAGCAATTAGCATTCAATCCGCTTACATCACCTGGGAATGCTGAAGTTTCTGTTGCACGCTCACCTGATGGCCGAATCTACACCTACCAAGCCGGTTGGAATGACATGCATATCGTCGATGTAACGAATGCGTCCGATCCTCAAGTCAAGGGTGTTTACAAGGATCCAAACACGCAGGTTCTCGATGTCAAATACTTGGAATACAATGGGAACGAGTATGTTATCCTTCAAAATCAACTTGTTGATTCAGGATACGCTGACCCAAATGTAGGCGAGTGGGGTGATCCAGCTCAAGTTTCGGTTGTGCTCATCGATGTTACCGATAAGGATAATCCGACCTATGTTGATTCATGGTATGATGTGGACCACCCAAGTGGGCCTCACAACCTTTACCCACACATGATTGACGGCGAGTGGTATATCTTTGTCGCTAATCCGGATTACGAACAATGCGATTCTGCTGTTGGAGAAGCATGTGGTGGCGTTACCATCGCCCATCTCAATCTTCAAGGCAGTGCTTCCAGAACGCTTCCAGGCATTCCTGCTTCAGGGGTTGGCCATACAATCATCAAAGTAGGAGAATATGAAGTCGCCTGGGAAACAACTCGGGGAGGTTGGATTTACATTCACGATATGACGGTTCAACGTTGGCCAGGTGAGGATACAGAAGACCCACGCTATGGCCGAACATTTGTGTATGGATCCTATTGGGAAGCCGGATTGCGTATTGGAGACGTAACCGATGTTCCTCACCCAGTGAATTCACCTGAGCAATACACAGCGATGGCTACCTTGTGCAAAGCAGGACAAGGCAACCCGGTCATGTGCCGATGGCGTGCACCTGAAGTCGGCTCGTGGATGGACTTCCTTGATTTGGACAATGATGGGCAGCCGGATAGTGGGACAACAGGAAACGAAAACGGTGGCCGAGTTTCCTACATCCACTACGCAGAAGCATTCCCAGAGATGGTTGATGTTTCTCACCTCGGACTTGGAGACGAACCCAGGCATTACGTGACAGCTGCTGTCGAGTGTCTCGATCTCTACGAAGGAACAGGTATCGTTTACCTACTGGATACAACGGAATATTCCATGGAAAATGGAAATTTCAAGTTTGAAATCAGTATGACTCGAGACTGGGAGATTCCCTTCGCAACGGACCATTGTTTCGGCTCAACCTGTGAACTTGATCCACAAGCGGATGAATGGTTGTTGTTCAGTCCGCACAATCTCGACAGCGGTTATTTCGTAACGACTGAGGAAACAGATCAATCGCGTGGAGGTACATGGGACGGACGTCTCTACATTTCACACTACCATGCAGGAGTGTGGATAGTTGATGTAGAAACGCTCATCTCGCCGACAGCAACAGATCGAATTGAAATCCATGCTGAAGCAACTGTAGGGTATTATCTTCCAAGAGGTCATCTTGATGGAACACCACTTGACAGTGCATTTTACGACTTTGGATGGGTTCCATTCCTGTGGGCAGTTGAATTCCATGAAGGAAGAATCTATGCTTCTTGTATTTCGACTGGACTCTACATTCTCCAGTTGGATATTGACGAACCTTACATCGGTTTGCCTGTTTGATATCGCTGGTCCTCGATTTATTTTTTCGAGGAAAAAACTGCCATGCTCTATTTCGGCTTGAATTGATGCGACACCAATAAGTCGGGTAAGTTTGAGACCTCTTGATTATTGGAAATCGATTTTGCCCACTCAACAAGTGCTTCATAGTGCTCGATCGTTCCGAGTTCGCCAAGCCAGATACGCTCATTCCCATTCATCATCAGTGTAACATTGTTGAGACTGCAAGGGCCCAAGCAGCCAGATATTGAAAGACCTACATGGTTTTGTAAACTATTTTCTTCCCAAGCATTTTTCAGATACTCAATCGGGACAGCATTGTTGCCTTTTTCCATTCTTCCACAACAACAACCATCACAGACGAGGAGTTTTGGTGCCATTCTTCTCAATCCGTAATTCAGAGGCTTGCACGAACGTAATCGTTGTTGTCGATAGGAACCCAAACATTGGACTTTTCAGCGTTCTGGATTTCGACTCTGTACGGATTGCCTTGATCCCACGTCTTGAGGATTCGCCCTTCAGTAAATTCACCAATGTTCGCGTAAACGGTGTCTCCTACATTGAAGCGTAATTCCTCTGCCTGACATTCCAGTAATCCTTTCTGAAGCGCTTCGTGATCTAAGTCTTTACCAATGAAAACGAACCGACACTCTCTTGTTTCTCCTTCTTTCCAAAGGCCAATGTCACGGCTGAAATCGCCTCCGAAGAGCATGTGTACGCCTTGGAAAACGTATTTTTCATCAACGCCCTTAACTGCGAGAACTCCCTTGTATCGGAACAGATTTTCTCCATCCTCTCGCATGAGCTTGCCAATATAACGCTCGAGTTTGTTGACGTTAAGTTCGCCTTCAAACTTCATGCTGGTCGAAGTAACACGATCATCGTGTTCATGCTCTGATTCAGTATCGAGGAATTCCGGGTCCATCTCAAGCGTCTTTTCCAAATCGAAGGCTCCAATGTTGATGAGCTCCTTCGGGTCAATGATGCT
>JAYXXD010000099.1:0-4635 GCA_036019775.1 Thermoplasmatota archaeon | reverse complement strand
CATTGGATTAAGGAGCAATTCGCGCTGTTCTTGTCGAAACAAGATAATTGCAAGCATCAGAGCTGCAGCACCCGTTCCACCAAAGACGGTGGTAGCATATCCTTCAAAATCATTCATGACTTTAATCGAAATGAGAAATGAGGTGATCGAGAAAAGCAACCACATAAACGAGCCACGTTCAGCTACGGCCATGGTAATTCCATAGCGGTCTTCTTTTTGAATCCATGGCCTGCATTTTTGTTTATTGGGCCAAGATGCTCAAAGCAGACGTTCATCAATAATGACTGTCATGTCACTCCATGTTCGGTTTGAGATACGCTGTTGGTGGCGCTCCAATCGAGCACACACTCTCTCCAGTTTTGTTCGATCTCGTTCTTGCTTATCTTAAACAAAAAGGGTATTTTTCGGAACTGGAAGATCCTTCACTTACAATTCTTGAAACAAATCACATTGACGAGATACTTGGTTGGGCATACATTGAACATAGTTTGCATCAACCGATTTGGCATCCCGCAATGCAAAAGCTAAACACCTTTCAGCCTCACCTCATGAAATTCGCTTCAGAGGCAATTTCTCTCAAATCCGATTCTCGTTTTGCTCCGAAACGACAACCACTTTTTCGCAATACGGTTAAATTGAATTTTCCTGAAGGGTCGTCATCGAACGAGGTGTGGTTGAATCTCACGTCACCACTGAAACATCAGATTCAGAGTATGGTTTTCACTCCAATTGATGAGGCCTTGGAAATTCTTTCAGTAAATTCGCTTCGATACGATGGGCAAGGTTGGTATTGTGCAACGACTGATGGACAGGGGTCGTACACGTTGCTTCTCACTTTGGTATTGATGTTTCCAAAGGCGCAATTCTTGGCATCAATGGAGGTGGTGGAGCAGCACGATCCATCGCTTCAGCATGGATGAATCATGGTGGTAAGATTGCCTCTCTTGGAGGAAAACGCCAACTTCCTGCAACGCTCGTGAATTTGAAAATGGATGATGAAACCATTTTCGATGTAATCATCGATGCTGAAGGATCACTCGATAAAGAGGTGAATGCAGGACACATACTCAATCCTGTCTATCAATCAATGCGTGGATCGCTTGACGAACGAATCGAATCTCTCTCAACCAGCAACAATCACATTGATGGTCGTTGGATGTTGGCTGCGCAGCATCTCGAAAGCTGGCGCAGTTTGTGGACTCCGCATATTTCCGACAACCTTCCAACTCTTGAGGAATTAATGACCTGGTTGGTTGCCGTTGAAATGAAACTCGATGAAATCTGATGCAATTGAATGCAACAATCAAATGTCTCTACACGAACAGCCATGCATGAGAGAGCGAGCACTTGCACTCGTTTGCTTAATGCTCCTTTCACTCCTTTCAACCTCTGCAGCAATACCCGATGAAGATCAAAATTTCCAACCCTCGCACAATGGAACAGACTTTCCAGTAGGATTTGTTGATTTTGCCCAACAAGGTGGGGCCTTCGAATCCGAGCACCGATTGGTCTATCCTGCTATGGACAGCGGTGAGGGAGAAGAAATGGCTGGTAATGGGCCGTTTCCTTGGGTCTTGTTGCTCATCGATGAAAACGAATCTCCAGACAATTACATGCTCATCTCGACTGAAATTGCTCAACGAGGAACGATCGTATACATCCATACTGAGATTACTGCACAAACAAATCCAACTATACAGAGTGTTATGGTTTCCATCCTCGATGTCCAGTCATGGATGAATCAAGCGAATCAAACCAACAATGTTGTTCTCGGTATGTACGGTTCGGTCGATGAGCAACATTGGGGTCTGATTGGTCACGGTTATGGTGCAACATTGGCCTCAAATGTCTACGTTCTTTGGGAGGACCTCATCGTCGATGAATCGCTTCAGCCTCCACGCGCATTGGTTGGATTAGCAATGCAAGTGGATTCAGTTCAAGACCCGATCGTTATCAGTGGAGCGATGCCAAATATCGCGTTGTACATTACAGGCAGTGCGGACGAAGTTGCTCCTGCAACTGAGAACGTCATCCCAGTCTTGGAGAATGTAGATGGTTTAGCTTGGCAAATTCTCCATTCACTCGGAGCAAATCACTATCAATATCAAGACACATCTTCATTCATTGAAGATTTCAATGATGGGGATGCGTCCCTTACCCAAGAGGAACAAATTGACCATGCGATGGATCATATTTTGCCTTATTTCGATCTTACATTACGTGGTGACCATTCCAAGTTTCGAGAAGCCTTCAACCGGGAAAACAATCTCTATTCATCATCGGATTCCAATGGCTACGTTGATGAATTGTTGGATGATGCAAAATTGATTCGAATTTCAAATGTAACCAGCTTGAATGGGACGGTCTTTGGTCCCCAAGAAGATGCGAATTTTTCGGCACTTTGGTCGATGAGAAATGGCGATGTTTACTCAGATTTACCTCAATCATGGACCATTGAGGGTCATTGTTTGCTGGACAATCAAACAACCTATCAAGCAACGATTTCCAATGAAAATGTCTCCTGTATGGTGCCGATGCAAGGGATTGCACCCGGTCCACATGAATTGAGGTTGGTCGTTTCTGTTGAAGGAGGAACGGGATATGCAAGTTTTGACTTCTATCGTACCAACGCTCCCATTGAATTTGTCGAGCCACTACCCGAACTTCTTGTTCCACAACGTGGTTCTTTTGTCCTCAATGCATCAGACATTGCGACTGACCCTGATGGTCAGTCGGTTCGTATTTTGAATGCTACTCTTCTTGAGAACGAATCACATTTGGTTGTGGCAATAAGTCCAGACGCATCGTCCCTAACCGTGTTCCATTCAGTTGATGAAGAATGGGAAGGTTCGACCAAAATCAGGCTTGATTTAGAAGCAGAGGGAGAAATTCTTGATCAAGCAAACGTTATACTCAATGGGAGCGTCATTCCAGTGGATGATCAGATTATTCAATTGACCACGATCAATCAGCAAACGTTGATTGAAGATGGAGAGAGTTTGTACTTCAATTACAGCAACTACTTCATTGACCCTGAACAACAACCACTGACCGTTCTCATCAACGGAGAAAGTCAAGGTGAAGGGAATATTGTCTCATGGAACGTCTCAAACGATATGCAATTGATTGCATTTACACCACTTCGAAATGCAAATGGTGCTGAAGTGCTTCAACTTTCGATTTCAGATGGATTCAATCCTCCCCTCTTTGCTGATGTACCTCTTCGAATCGAGGCGGTTGACGATGACTTTGTAGTGGATGAATCTGCATGGACAATTGCAATGGATGAGGAAGAAACGGTACTGTTGAGTTTGACAACATTTGCTTCGGATATTGATGGTGATGCATTAACTTGGACCATCGAGTCAAATGGAGATTCCAAAGTTGTGGCTGCTTTGTCAGGTCAAGAGTTGCTCATCACAGCCCGTCTTGACGAGTGGGGAACGGATACAGGATGGTGGCTGAATGTATCCGATGGGTCGACAACGTTCTCTAAGGAGCTGAATGTTTCCATTGCTCCTCAACCCGATCGTCCGACACTTTCGAATGCAAGCGTGGAGCGAACAGGCTCAACCAATCTCAAGATCAGCTGGATGTGGAGTGATTCAGATGGAGATGATATGGATGTCATCATCCAGATTGATGGTGATGAAAAATTAGGAGAGCGAACCTGTGATGCTCAAGATGTATGCTCGGAACGCATTGAAATGGACCTGCAACCAGGATCGGCTGTCAACATCGATATTATCGCTCGAGATTCTTCATTCTCGGATGTTTCAACCCGTTTGCAATACATCGTTCCTGATGAAGAATCAACATCGACTACAGGCGATAATTCAGAATCCGAATCAGGTGGAACATTGGTTGCAGCCATCATAATTGTCCCACTTCTTGCTGTTATCGGTTGGCTTTTGTTCCAGTTCAAAAAACCGCCTCAAGAGCCTCAAAAAGCGTCATCCTCAGGTGGTTTATTGGCCCGTGCAGAGGCAACCATCAACCAATCATAACGGTATATTTCCGTGTTTCTTGGGTGGGCTCCATTCACGCTTCGAACGTAGAATTGCAAGAGCTCGACAAAGCCGAAGGCGGCTTTCTGTAGGTTCAATAACATCGTCAAGCCAACCGTTTCTTGCTGCAACATACGGGTCACCAAACTTGGCCTTGTATTCCGCAACCAATCGTTGACGCACCTCTTCTTTCTCATCATCTTCTACAGCATTAATTTCACGCCTATGGATGATATTGACAGCACCTTCAGCTCCCATGACGGCAAGTTCAGCCGTTGGCCAAGCAACATTGTAATCGCTTTGCAAATGCTTGCATGACATTGCGAGGTACGCCCCACCATACGCTTTGCGAGTGACCAGCGTCAGTTTTGGAACAGTTGCCTCAGCATAAGCAAACAACAATTTCGCACCATGTCGAATGATGCCTCCCCATTCTTGAACAACTCCTGGAAGAAAACCTGGGACATCCTCGAAGGTGACGAGTGGGATGTTGAAAGCGTCACAAAGCCGGATGAATCGTGCAGCCTTGATCGAAGCGTCAATGTCCAAGCATCCTGCCAAAACATTCGGTTGGTTGCCGACAACGCCGATGCTGCGACCATCGAGCCGAGCAAATCCAATGATGATG
>JAYXXD010000098.1:0-4745 GCA_036019775.1 Thermoplasmatota archaeon | reverse complement strand
AGTGACTTTGAGGATTATCCTGCTTCAAGTGGCGTTCACCTTTCGCTTGTGACGTTGACCGTTAAGACAGATCCACTCGCACCTGCGCAACTTCTCCAACCACTCACGATACGCTACTACGACCTTGATACCGGTGCTTACATCGGCGAACAGACGATGGACATTCGCGTCGGTGAAACAATCGACGCTGAATTAACACCAACGAGCCAATCAATTGACATCACTCCTTACGAGCAACTTTCAGCCTTCGTCAACATTGCCAACACTGGAAACGGTCCAACAACCTTCTCAATTGAATTGGATGATGGTGGATACGATGATGTTCAGTTTGAACTCGATACTTCATCAAACGTCATCATCGCAGCAGGTTACGAATCTTCCGTTCGCGTGAACATCATTCCATCAGCCGATGCCAGTGCAGACGAGACCTACAAGGCGACGTTGAAAGTATCTATGATCGATGAAAACGGTGATTTGGTCGAACTCAATGCCGACATCATAGCAAATATTTCCGAGGTTCATGACGTTCAACTTACTGCACCAGACAGTTTGGTTGCGGTTCCTGGTACTGTTGTCACCCTTCCATTTAGCCTCCTCAACACAGGTAATCTCGTTGAGACAGTGAACATCAACATCACCGTGGATGGAGGTTGGGATACCACGCCTGTCGTCCAATCCTTCACTGTTCCAATCGATGGTGACGCCTCAGGTAGTTTTGATATCGCCATCCCTGCGCTCGATGGTTCTGATAATCTCCTTGATGGGGCCGTTCACATGGCTAATTTGACGGTCTATGACCCGGACACGGACTCTGTCTATGTGCTGAAAAAGGTCGAGTTACTTGTTGCTCCGGTATTTACCTACACGATCGAAGGTTGGGAGAATGAGTACTTTTTCCACGAAGGGGACAATAGGGTATTTACCTCTCAAATCACGAATACTGGGAACAAAGACGTCTATGTCGATCTAGGCTACGAGGTCCGTGCTCCGGGACTTACAATTCCAAGCGATGATTGGACTGTGAATTCAGCATCTCCGAGCCAACTTTTCCTTCCAAGGAACACCCCTGTTGAGCTTGTCATTAGCGTCGACAAGAACGCCGGTGGAAGTAGCAGCACTACTCTTGCCACCGCTGCTGATTTGCGAGTAACACTGGTGCCTACAGACATCGATGTTGATGGAAGCGGCGAGTTGATTACTTCGCTAAAGATGAAACGTCTTTTTGATACAGGTTACGCCGACAAACTTCAGGCACCTGCAAACGACGACCCTGTTACAGTTGCAATCGAATACTCGCACATACCGTACCTCAATTCAGCACCTGCAGCATATTCAATCGAGTTCTGTGGTATAGAACGCATCCTCGACATTGATGCTCTTGGGCTTGATGAGGAAGATTATGTTTGGAACATATCTCTGACAAATCTTGAGGGTGAGCAAAGTGTCCATTACATCAATTTGACAGCACCTTGTGTTCCAGGCAGCGAACTCATTCAACTTCCAGAACGACCTGCTTATGTCCTTTCACCGAACCTTATTTTCAACGTAAAAGTCCCAGATCGGCCAAACATCTTACCAGGTGATGGGTATGATATCAAGATGATTCTCCATCATCCAGATCCAGGTGAACCGGTCACAGAGGAAATTTTCCGATTCGCGTTGAATGCTTACGCCGATCCGATGATTGATCCGGATTCACAACGAATCGTCGATGCTGATGGAAATGAACTCGATTCCATCATGGAAGGCCAAACCTCCTACATTGAATTTGATCTAAAGAACGAAGGAACAGCCCTTGCCATCGGTATCGGCTCGGAACTCGTTTGTGAGGGTCTTGTCATCGAAGACAATGCTGCATACGTACCGTTCCTTGCAGAAGGTGAAGTTGAAACACTGCGATGGAAAATCACTGGTGAAACACTCGATTGGTGGGAGCAGAGCAGAAACGCAGACTGTACTGTAGAAATCCTTTCTTCCTATGCCCTCAACAACATCGTCGAAAATGACAAGGTCGTTTTCGAACAGAAAGTCGACTCCAGTTCTCCATCCACATTGACCTCCTTTGCAGGCTTTGGCATTGCTTTGATTGTGACAATTGGTCTCCTCGGTTTGACCAATCAAAACGAGAAATATCGGCTTGGAGCAGTGTATTCAGGTGTGATCATGCTCGGATTCCTCTTCCATCTCTATGATGCGATATGGTGGGGTCCAGTTACTATTCTTATTGCAGCATTCTGGGTTTGGCGAATGGCGTGGCGAAGCAGTGAGGAATTCCGTTACATCCACGAGGATTACCAACGCGCTCGAAAAGGAATTTCAACCATCTATGCTGATCACTTCCAGGCCTTGACCGATTCCCGCCGTCAACTCACAATCATCCTGAGCTTACCATTGCTCGGTTTCGTTGGGGTCGTACTTGGGCTGCCTCCGCAAATGACGCCCGATGAATCAAATCTCATCTCATTGGTAGGTTACGTATTGGTTTCCACAATCATAGTCTGGGCGATTCTTCGACGGGCAAACAAACAATATGGTACACTCTACGGAAAACTCACGGATATTGAGGTCAAGGCTACTCGCATTGAGAGAGACCTTGGTGACCCTGCACGTCTACTCAACGACCTCGCTATGGATGGTCTGGACCTCTCAGCGATACTCGAACCACCTCAGTCCGCAGGCCTCGCAGAAGGACAAGCTTCAGAATCGGAGGAGGTGATGTCGAATGGCGAAGAACAAAATTGAGCAGGACGAATTCATCATGGATTCTGAACTTGCTGATGGCGATCTTTCCGATGCACAAGCTGCCATCGCCGCATCCAACGAGAGTGCGCAACGCTTGATGCAAGCAAGTCGAGAATTGGAATCATTGGTTCAAAACGTCGTCAGTGACGAAGTCAATTCACTTGCAACCACTGAACTCGACCTCCTCCAAGCAAAGACCTTCCTTGAGACACATCGCTTACGCCGAGCCCGAAAAAGCGTACGTCGAGCTGAGAAAGCGCTGAATCTCCTCGAAGAGGACGTGCTTTATTTGCGCAGGAGCATCGCAATGTTGCACCGATTGCTACGAGAAAAAGCACTTGCCGAAGAAGAAGTAGAGAACGTCCTTCGCCGACTTCGAAATGCTACGGGTGCAGCTGAAATCGGCGATGTAGGCTATGCTGCGACCGAAGTTGAGTATCTTGTTGATGACCTCATTGGAGGCAATTCTTCAACACTAAACCCATTCCTTTTCCGTCATTTCTGGCTTTCAGTGGACACCCGATGGCCCGCTGGAGGCGAAACAGGTATCTTGCTTGTTCGAATCATTAACGATGGAGACATTCCTCTTCCAATGATGCGTCTTGCCCCCCCTGTTCCAAATGGATGGGTTGCAAAGCCATCATTCATTGACGTACCAGTTATCGGACCAGGAGGAAATTTACCAGTCCGATTTGAGATTCAAGCGGATCGTCGACATGGAGCCGATGAGGTGCCACTTTCACGAAAACTTTCAATTGCGACCGGGTACGAAATGAGAAATGGTAACGTGACTGTCACAATTCGTGCTCAAAACCGTTCGATGGAACCGCTCGTCGATGTTCTCATCGAGCCTTGGATGCCTCCTGGCTTCACTGCCGACAAGGTGCCATTCATTAGCAGACTTACCCCCGATGAGGTAGCCATCATGCGCATGCCTCTTCGCATCGACTTGGGTCATGGAGGTGCTCCCTGACCCGTATCCCATTCCACCCTCTTTTGAGGGAGGACGAGTAAAAAAAGGTGAAAAAAATGAAAACCGAAAAAGAAACGAAGCAAGACGAACTTGCTGCGATTGGTATTGGTGCGATGATTGTCTTCATCGCGTTGATTCTGGTTGCAGCAGTGGCAGCTGCGGTCATTATTCAGACCGCTGAAAAGCTGCAACAGAACGCACAAGCCAGTGGTGACGACACCCAAGAGCAAATGTCAACCAAGTTGACCTTGATCAATGTCGTTATCGAAACCATCGATCTTGGGGCTGACGCCACAGCAGGCACTGCTGATGACACATACGAGTTGTTTGCAACCTTTGAGTTGGCACCAGGTTCTGAACCGACAGAAAACGAAGACATCGGATACACTGTCATCTGTTCAGATGGAGCAGGGGCGAACACTCTCTTTGCGCAAGGTGATTTGATTGGCGCAACCACTCACACCAACGATGGAAGGTCGGGCGATGTCGGCAATGGTGGAGTTCCAGCAACTCCAGTCGCACTCACACTAAATCCCGGAACAACATATGTTGTTGTTCTTGACGTTACAGAATGTGCACCGGCAGCAAACACAGATCACGTGATGCTCTTCACAGTCGAAGCAGGCGGTAGCACATACGAAGAACTCCAATACGGTAGTTCTCCAGCAGTAGGAGACGTCGTTGTTTGAGGTGATGAACATGAAGAATACACAAGAAAAGAAAATGGAAAACGATAACCTAGCCGCAATCGGTATTGGTGCAATGATTGTCTTCATTGCTCTTATTCTCGTTGCTGCTGTTGCTGCTGCAGTCATTATTCAAACTGCAGAAAAGCTTCAACAGAATGCACAATCAACTGGTGATGATACCACGGATGAAATGTCAGGAAAGGTACAGATCCTCAACGTCTTTGTTGATGATCCTGACGAAAGTTTCGTCCTATATTTCCGCTTAGCAGCTGGATCCGATGATACAGCAGCAGTGGATATTCTCTGGCAAGTCTTCTGTGAAGATCCTGACGGTACAACTG
>JAYXXD010000097.1:0-4840 GCA_036019775.1 Thermoplasmatota archaeon | reverse complement strand
CATGAAGCGGTAGGTATGACTGGTTCAGTAACTGTTCTCGATGTTGATGCTCCTCTTAATGATGAACAAAACAACTCGATTGGCTCATCGACGAGTGATAGTGATGAAAAGAAAACGAGTATCCAATTCGGTCTTGTCTTAGGTATAGTCGCACTGTTGTTGGCAGCTATGTGGCGTGTACGTATTTATGACTGATCAAGAACTGCGTCAACCGGCTTCAACTCTGAGGCTTTGGTGATGGTCATATCACCCGACATGTCTCTCCAAGAGTCTTCACCGCGTATCAATTCTCCAAACGTTGTACGGCCTTTGACCAAATCTCGTACTGTATGTTCAGCAACGAGAATGCTTGGAAGGAGGAATGAACTTGTCACGAATGCAAAAATGATGAGTAAGCACATGAGCATGAAGAAGTTCTCAAGTCCTGGGAACGCTGCAAGGAATCCTGCTGATATTCCAGCAACGGTGGTGATTGTTGTCTCAAAAATAGTTTGTCCAGTCTCTTCTATAGAGTGGGCAATTCCTTTCGAATTTTCACCTTCTTCCTGAATTCGATGCATCACGTGAATTGCATCATCAACTCCAATTCCAAAGACGATTGTTCCAATCATCGCTGTGAAGATGTTCACATTTACATCACCACTTTGCATCAATAGCGGCTGCCAGAGGATGACAACTGCAACTGGGACCATCGTTACGATTCCCAAGCGGATTGATCGGAATACAATGGCTAGAACAATCGTTAGAATGAGCATGGTGAGAATCGTTGTTCGGGATTGAGTATCGTGAATACCCTCGTTAATGTCCAGTGAAACAGGGAGTCCACCCGTCAATTTCGAAGTGCGTGTCTGCTGCAATTCAGGAGGTTCCGATAGAATTTCATCAATTTCATCACGCAAGTCAGAAGCAATGTTGAGATTCATGTAAGGCTGATCGACGTAGATGATGGCTTTGGTTTCAAGCTGGTTGAGCAGCATAGAGCGAACTTCAAGGGAAAGAGTGTCGAATGCTACGTTGACCATATCCTTTCGTAAGGCTTCCCGTTCTGATACTGGTATCGCTGACCAGCCTAAGCAATTCGTGTCAAACAAATCTTGACTGTCCCAACACTCTTCATGGAGTAAATCCCACAAGGAACCCTCGTAGAGAACAACGTTGTCGTTCAACTGGATGTTAACTGGTACGGCTTTCAAGAAGGTAATGATGCTGGTTGTATTGGTGCTCTCAACTGCATCGATTCGTTGTTCAAGCCGATCGATTGCATCCATGACGGGTAAATCTCGGATGTTCGAGGTTTCATTATCGTTCATTCGATTGGTCGCATCAAACACAAACATCGATGTCTGTCCGCTATCAAATTGTTCAGAATACTGTGCTATTTTGTCGAGCGATTCAATACCTTCGGGAGCTTCACTTGATCCCGTAATCGGTTCATTCAATTCATCCAAATTAGCGATTCCATAAGCTGTGACTGTCGAGGTGACGAGGAGAATTACGACGAAATATCGAACTGGGACTTTACCGATGTTTTTCCACATACCTGGATTTGTTCGCTTGTGGAATCGCAGCATCCATGCCAGTGCAGGAACGAGAATAATCGAGAACAAGAGTGTGGATAATATTCCAACAACGAGCGTAAGTCCAACGGAACGAATTGGTGCGATGTTCACGATGCTTGGTGCAATTAAGACAGAGAACCCAATCATGGTTGTTAAGGCCGAAAGGAAAACAGCAACACCGGTTGATCCAGCCATCGATGTAACACAATGGACGTAAAACTCCTTATCCCAAATATCCGGTTCTTCAAGGAGGTCTTTTCCTTGTCGTTTACGTGTGTTGTTCTCTTCCAAAACTCGTTCAACTTCTTTGCGTCGCACTTCTTCAATCCGATTGACCATATGCAACGCATAATCGACTCCAAGGCCGATGAGAATCGGGAAGGTTGCAACGATCATCGGTGTAAGTGTCCACTTGAGGACTACAGATGCTCCAAAGGTAACGCCTAATGCCAAAAGAATTGGTGTACCTGTAATGATGACAACCTTTGCAGACCGGTGTAGGAAAGAGATGATTAGAATGGTAAACAGAATGGAGTAAGGCATCATTTTGACAAGATCATCATAAATCGCATCTGAAACATCTTCCAGAGTTTTTGTCAGTCCAGTGACGGTCATATTGGTGGACTGATAATCCATCGGCCGATCATCGATAATGTCATCAAAATGATCCAACAATTGATCAAATTCCCCCCATTGGTCCGGAACATCAGAACGCATCCCTACGATAACCGCAGTTGTGTCCCAAATTCCATCACCATCCATGTCGTTGGTTGGATCTCCATCACCATCACTATCTACAGAAAGGTCGTTGTCATTGGTATCCTTGATCAGAGCTTCAAAAGCTCCACTAGAATTTTGGATGATCTGGTCAATCGTTTGTTGATCAGGGATTGCATACCGGCCTCCAGCTGGAAGTAGTTCACAGTCAAGATCAACAGGCAAACGAGTATTGACTCCGTGGACACACATCGATTGGTTGAATCGACCATCGGCAGAATTGATTTCTTTCATGACTTGGGCAGGCGAGATGATCCACAAGACGCCATCAATTGTACCGTAATCTTCCTTATCGTAGTCCATGCCACGCCCAGTGCTGGATCCTCCCACGTTGTCATCATCACCCTCAATCCAACTTATCTCTCGAAGAATTTTCTCATCGGTGATATTATCGCCTAAACCTCCGCCCAATCGAGCATTGTCAGTTTGGATGTAAATGACGGCGATATCGGTGGACCATTCCTGTCGAACTTCAAGAAGTAATTCTGTTGATTCTGCACCATCAGGAAGAAAGATTTCGACATCATCTTCGATTTGCGATTGGAAATCGAGGCCACTTTGACCAAGGAATGCCGCTACAACCACAAGGAGCAAAACAAAGATTGCTGGTGATGCTAGAACGGTGCGATACAACTGTTCCGTGCGTTTTCGAGCATAAGAATTGAACTCGCCTTGCCATTTTTCGACTTTCTTTTGAGCAGGCTCCATCGTATTGCGAAAACTCTCGATAAATGCAGAGAGCCTTCCAGCCATGTGACAACCAACAGTCTTCAATTGAAGAACAATCCGACGACTTGGCCTCAGTCAAGGCCAAATTCACGGACCAACAAGATTCGCAAGAATCCACGAACGGTCTGAAGAATAAATCCTGTAGCAATTAAGGCTAATCCAAGGACACCAATCCATACAGCGGTCAAACCTTGTCCAAGAACAGAGTCGATTTGTGCAGTGAATCCTTGGGCTGTGTTCATCCCCATTGCTGCTCCTGTTGCGAGAAGGCCCAGGCCTGGAATGCCAAGAGTCAACAACGGCTTCTTTTGTGAAAGTGACAAAAGGGCCCAAGTAAGCACCGTGAATCCGTGTGAAATCGCCGTGAAGTTCGATCCTTTAGGAACATCATAACGAATGACTGTAGGAATTTCTTGAATGGTGAGTTGCTTTTCCTTTGCATCCTCGAGCATTTCGAGCGATAGTTCCATACCATCCGAATCAAATCGTAATCGGTCGATGGCTTTTCGAGAAAATGCCCGGAATCCTGATTGCGTGTCTTTGATTCCCAAATCGCTTGTGAGATTGCTTGCAGCTGTGATGACTTTGATGCCGAGCCGCCGATAGGCGGGCATGTCATTGCCTTCTCCTCCTTCTACGAATCGTGAACCAATGGTAAAGTCAGCTTCTTCATCGAGAATGGGTTGAATCAATTTTGGAATATCGGCGGTATCATGTTGTCCGTCTGAATCGAGGACGACGAGAATGCCAGCATCGCTTTCACGAGTTGCTTTGAAGAGTGTTTTCAGTGCAGCACCGTAGCCTTGATTCCCACGATGTCGAATGACAGTTGCTCCACAAGCTTCGGCAATACGTGCACTTGAATCAGAGGAACCATCGTCAATGCAGATGACTTCATCAACATGGCGAAGAGCCATTGTTACGACGGTTCCAATGGTCTCCTCTTCGTTGTACATTGGCATGCCCGCAACGATACGGATGTGACCTAGTTCGGTCTCCATGTTAATTCCTCGAAAATATAGAATATATAGTTCTACTCCCAATAATCTGGATTTTTGAAGTGAAAAAGGAGCACTGTTGAACCTGAATTAAACAATGCTCGGCAACACATACACTTGTGTACATGATTACTTACTCAACCTTACTCCTCTACAATCAATCGAGGAGTTGTGAAACGGTCGTGACAGCTCGCTCACCAGCAATGACTCGCTGGAGAGCAGCCATGGACACGACGAGAGGAACGTAGGATTCCCCATCGCTTGTTTCGTAGGTTTCACAGTCTGCGAACGATGCGGTGTTGATGGACAACTTGATCGCTCCGCCAGCATTGCTGCGCCGAACGTATCCCACCAACATGGTTCGGCTTTCTTCGGTTTGCTTCGTTTCGGTTTTCTTGGTTTTACTCATGTTCAACACATCCCCTCACTTGGTGAGGTAAGGCGAACATTTTCGTCAAAGATTATCAAACAATCGAAGCGATGGAATTTGAACAAAAAAGGCCCACCACCACCTCTACCTCGGAAAGAACACTACTTTGTCCACATTGAAAGATCTGGAGCAGCAGGAACACTGCTGTCATAGGTTGATGGTTGCTGCCACTTTGTCGGAGCTTTCGGACGCTTCCATCCAAGCAAGACGATAAGGAGTAGGATGCTGGTCAACACGATGATAGTGACAAGATTCTCACTCAGTTCTGAAGCATAGGATGAACGCTGTTCAGGTTCACTCGTGATGGTTGGTGTAACTTCTTGTTCTTCGACCGGTGTGAATTCAAC
>JAYXXD010000096.1:0-4889 GCA_036019775.1 Thermoplasmatota archaeon | reverse complement strand
GGAATTGGTGCTTCAGCAAAATCCACCAACCATGCCATTCCGAGAAGAACGAGCAAGGGAATTGAATAGGACACTGTCATTTTCTTTAATGCACCAGAACGTCGCAAGTCAACAAATTCCTTGGCAACCAAGAGACGGACTTCACCTTTACCTAAGAAGTTCAATTTGCGATAAAATGGTTCGAAGAGATCAGCATGTTCAATCACTTTTGCTTCAAAATCGTCGAGAATGAGAACAGCAGAAAGTAAGCCGACAAGAGCACATCCAAGCAAAGCTGCTACGACAATCCAAAGCGCCTGTTCGCGTTGAATCGCAAGCCCCCATAGACCTAAATCGAAATCGATAAGACCGATACCAACCGCAATCCCGAGGAACACAATCAGTATTGGTCCAACGATGGTGAAAGGACGGCCCCTCATCCAAAGAGAAGAGGCGAGGAATGAGATGGCAAGACCTTGAGCGATGGTCGTAAACATGGCCAACCACGTCCAAGGCAAAGAAGACCACTTGAGTGGTGTTGTGATGGCTCCAAATTCACTGAGGATGATTCCTAGAGCCATTCCGAGAATGATTGGTGTTAAGATCAACAAAGCGTAGTAAACCAATTCCTTGACGAAGAAGGCGTAGTGCGCCATCGAATTTGGTAGCGGTTGAATGGCAGGTGCTGCGATAAGGTGGTTCTTGTTGCCATCCCGTTGAGATATGGCTTCACGACCACGGAACGCAAACGTTCCCATTCCCAAGCTGAAGAACAGCAAAGGGAGATGCAACGCAAAACGAAGTTGATCCCATGTGAATGATTTCGTATCCATATCGGAAGATTGCGCTGCAGAGTCGCCTACAAGAAATTGCAATCCTACGGTTGTCACCATGGTGACAAGGGTTAACAGCAGCGGGAACAAGACAACCTGTCGCTTCGTTGCAAAGTCGATGTTTTCTCTCCACTCTTCTCGAAACATGTAGCGAAACGTTGTCGAGAAAGCAGCGAATCCACGCTGCGGTTCAAGCAGTTTGACACCACCTGTCGAAGTCCCGAGCGAGGAGGATGATGTGCCATCGTAGGTTCCGACAACATCATCCCAATCGCGAGAGATGATGGTGGAGGAAGACATCTTCACTCCTCCTCAGTGTTGATTCCTTCTTCTGTATGACGTTCGACTTCTTCGATGGAGTGACCGACGAGGCGAATGAAGACGTCCTCCAAAGTCTCGTCTTCTGATTCTTTCAAACCGGAGACTGTTCCAGCAGCGAGGACTCTTCCATGATTGATGATAGCCATGCGATTGCACATGCGCTCAGCCATCTCAAGAACGTGCGAACAGAGGAAAATGGTACCTCCGTTTGCGACATGATCGAGCAACCACTCTCTGCATTTTCGTTGGTAGATTGGGTCAAGATTGGCAAAAGGCTCATCCAAAAACAACAGTTTTGGCTTGTGGATAAAGGCTGAAGCGAGCATGACCTTCTGGCGCTGACCTTTCGACAAGTCCTTGCACATCGTATCACGCTTTTCTTGCAAACCAAACCAGTCGAGCCAGTACTCAACTTGCTCATCGAGATTCTCAAGGCCTCGCAATCGAGCAACGAATTGAAGAAATTCAGTCGGTGTTAGAAACGAGGGAGGAGATTCCGATTCAGGTACAATTCCTATATTGGCCTTCAATTTCTGAGGCGATTGCTTGGCATCAACACCCAACACTTCGATTTGTCCAATCGATGGTTGAAGTTGGCCGGTAAGGAGTTTGATGAAGGTGGATTTTCCAGCCCCATTGGGCCCAAAGACACCAAAGAATTCGCCCGAATGAACTTCAACGTTCAATGGGTGAAGGGCAACGAACTCCCCGTATCGCTTTCCCATGTCGGCTGCGCGAACGAGAGGTTGTGCATCATCGCCCATATGCATACGAATCAACTAGAGGTTTTCATTCCTTGCTTGAACCACCTAAGCGGTGCATCGGTGACCTCTTGAACTTCCATCATTTGCCAATTGTATGACGCCCCCTCAAAACGACGTTTTGACAATAGAAACAATACCTGTTGAAGCATGCAATGATGGCACAGTTGTTGCTTTGGTTACCATCAATCGTCCAAACAAATTGAACGCATTGAATGCTGATGTGACTTCTGCAATCAAGGCGATGGTTGCTTGGGTAGAATCCGAAGCTACTGTTCGATGCGTTGTTATGACAGGTGCTCAACCGCTCGAACCAGAAGAAGGAAAGCGGGCAAAACCAAACGCGTTTGTTGCAGGAGCCGACATTACCGAATTCCTAGGTGCTGGTAGTGAGGAAATTACTGTCAAGTTCACCGATAATGCCATCGAGGCGTTGTGGAATCTCAGCAAGCCAACGATTGCTATGGTCGATGGATTTGCTCTCGGAGGAGGGCTTGAAGTTGCTTGTTCATGTGACATTCGAATCGCAAGCTCTCGGTCAAAATTTGGAACGCCTGAGATCAATCTCGGGCTGATTCCAGGATACGGTGGAACCCAACGTCTCGTTTCATTGCTCGGTTATGGGAAAGCCTTGGAGATGGTATACACCGGAGAAATGATCGCAGCTGTTGAAGCGCATCGAATTGGTCTTGTCAACCACGTCGTCGAGGCTGAGGAATTGAAACAGAAAACGATGGACATGGCTTGTTTGATTGCGAGCAAATCAAGCAACACGCTCCGTGTGGCTAAGGAAACCATGCGCTCTGCTCTCGATGAGGGATTGACAGAGGGTGTAGCAACAGAAGCAAGAGCCTTTGCAGGTTTGTTCGATACCGAAGACAAGGAAATTGGCGTCAAAGCATTCCTCAACCGTGACAATGCTCAATGGAAGCACAGATAATCAAAATCCGACAATAAGATGCCAAGCGATTGCAAAGACCGCAACATCTGCAAGAGCATGGGCCACCCAGGCCACCCATATGCTTCGGTATTGGACGTAAAGCCATGAAAAGATGACGCCCCCAAGAAATACGCCCAATGATGCGAGGGCATTACCAAGCGGATCGATGAAGAAGGCCAATGCAATCGTGTGATGGAGCGTGAAGATGCCGGCTGAAAGAAGAATTGGTACCCATTTTCCCCCGACAAGTTGTTCAAGCTTTGAAGTGATGAACCAACGAAATACGTATTCTTCCAAAACTGAATTGATAAATATCCAAAAGAGGATTCCGAGAGCAAGTTTCCAAGGTATTGTTAGACCATACGGGTCAAGAATTTCGTACAAGTCCTCACTTCGCAGGACTTGATCACCGAGAAGAAAATAGGCAACACCAATGACTGCAATCGTTCCCAGGCCGAGCAGTGTCGAAACCATCCAGCCTCCGCTTTGTGGTAGAGAATAGGAACGTTCACCACCTTCCACTTTCAGGTACCAATACGCAGGTAATCCAAACATCCAAATCTTGGTGAATACGAAAACAAGAGCACCTACAACTCCTGTTTTGAGCATGAAACTCGTGATGACGGAAACAGTTGGTGCAAGGGCAACAAGCAGGAGTCCAATCAATGCCAGTTGTTTTTGGTTCGAGTTGGTTTGAGCAATCGCTTCCATCAACAAACCTCAATCTTCATCCATTTCCATTTTCAATGCTGCAAGCGCACCTGATGGGCTTGGAAGGTCTGGAAGAGGGAGGGGATTTCCGTCTGGTCCAATCAAAGGAGGAAGTTCGGAGAGGAGAGCTTCTGGTTCTGGTTTGTTGGAAATGACCGCTTCAAATCCAGAATCAAGTTGTGATCGATACTTCAAAATTCGTTGATCATCGATGCGAATAAATGTAGCACCGTAGATGTGACCTGGATCAGGGTTGAGAGGTTCATCAAGCACAGTAAGCCCATGCCCCTCGTTTTGCAAAATTGATACGAGGTCTTCGCGAACAACGTTTTCTTCCCACATCCGAGAGGTGGAGGCACGAATGTCTGCCATTTGGGAGCGACGACGTGCTTCGATGCGGGCACGGATTTCACTGTGTTTCGAAGCACGTTCCTTCACTGTCAATTGAATGTCTGCCTCTTCAACGGACTCAGGACTTACTTCGACAACGTATTCATCAGCAACGTGAACCGTTTCAACCTCAACGATTGGTAATTCATGCATGGACTCATCGTTGTCACCGTTTGATGCCGACATAGCAGCACGTTGAGCTTCTTGTGCTGCGAGAATCTTTGCGGCTTTTCGCTCCTTGAGCGTCATGGTCTTTGTCGGACCCGTCTCTGGAGTCGATTGTTGATTAGAAATAACATATTGTTGTGTCTATGAAAAAACATCTTTTTGTAAAGGCGCTGGATTAGATCCTGGTTGTGCAGGGAGTTCGAATTAAGGTGAACCAGAGAGAATGAAAACAAGTCCGATAACAACAATTGTTCCAATGACGATCCACTGTTGGTTTTCCTCCAATTGACCGAGCGTGATGAAATAGAATAGCAAGGTAGCAACAAACGCCAGTGCGATTGTGTTGCGTAGGAATCCCATGCCTATCACTCCACCCAAGAACTCCCTGCTTATGACGATGATGCCGTCTCGGATGATGAAAGCAATTCGACAAGACCATTCAAGGCTTTTCGACGATGGCTGAATTGTTCTTTTGTTGACAAATCGACGTCAGCAAAGGTTAATCCGTTGGTTGAAACGATTGATTCATTCAATTCGAGGTCATCTGGAACGAAGATTGGATCAAATCCAAACCCTTGATTTCCACTTGATATCGAAGCAATCGTTCCACGACAGATTCCTCTCGAAATATGCATCTTTTCCTGGAACCAAAGCGCTGCAACAGCCTCGAATTGTGCCCCTCTCGGTGTAGTATCACCGATTAGTTTGAGAAGACCATCGAATCCTATCGTCTTCAATACATACGCTGAATAGACTCCAGGAAAACCATTGAGCGCATCGACAAAC
>JAYXXD010000095.1:0-4967 GCA_036019775.1 Thermoplasmatota archaeon | reverse complement strand
GACGACCGAAGTGGTTCCTTGGAACAGGTTCTCCTGTTCGAGCAACATACTCAAATCCAGAAACGACAGAGCGAAGATATCGACGCATTCTTGGCTTGATCCAGAATTGATACGGAAGAAAGGAAACGACCTTTGGATATCCTGCTAGGAGATATGGATGAACTGTAATTGTCAACTGAGACTTGTTCTCAGAAATGGCTTCAATCTCCCATTGAACAAACGACTGCAAACCGTTCTCTTCCCCAATACGAAGCGTGTATCCTTTGCCTTCATCCCATGTCAAGAACTGACGAATGTAGGTTCGCCCATTGAGATAGACAAGGCGATCGATATGACCATCTTCATCCCATTGAATGACATCATTTGACCAACAGAACGGATGACAGTCATTAAGATTGCCTGGAGCGCTAATCAACCTCCACAGCACCTCACTTGAGACATCAAATGACTTCTCTACCGAAATTGGCGAGTTTGTCTTGATGTTCATCATGACGATCATTCACAACTTATTCAATTGAACTTTTGTCTGATAGTAAACAAAATAACCGTGAGATGAGCTGTATTTTGACAAAACCCAAACTGTTGTTGTGAAGACTTTATTCACAGTGAATAAATCCGGTGAACATGAATGAGGACCAGACCCGCAAAGCCCTCATCGACAAAGCCATGGAAAAGGCGGGCTGGAAGGTTGGTAAAACCGAGAAGCATGACGCTCAAGAAGAGTTTGTAGTACCTCTTCCAACAGGAAAAAATCAGTTCGTAGATTACACGTTAATGTACAACGGAAAAGTCCTCGCAGTTGTTGAAGCGAAGAGAATCAACAGAGGTGTTGAGGAGGCCAAGGAACAGGCCCTACAATATGCTGACAATGTTCAAGCATACGTCCAACCAAGTGAACCAACTCCATTCATTTTCTACACCAATGGCCACGATCTATACTTTTGGGACAGCGAGGGCGGATATCCTCCTCGAAAGATAAAGTCTGGAAATTATCCAACTCCTGACGATCTCCAATACATGATGTGGAGGCGCCAAAATCAAACGCCTATGGCAACCACTGAAATCGACAAAGATATTGCAGGTCGCTATTACCAAACCGCTGCAATTCGCGCAGTAACTGAACGATTCGAACACGCTAAATTCAGAGAAGCCCTACTTGTCATGGCGACTGGAACCGGTAAGACTCGCACAGCCACCGCAATGGTTGATTTAATGCAGAAATCGAACTGGGCGAAGAGAATCCTATTCCTAGTGGACAGAAGGGAATTGAGAAACCAAGCCCTTGGAGCCTTCAAGGAGCATTTGCCAGAACCCTCAGTCTATCCTAAGCAAGGAGATGTTGGTTTTCCTCTTGATCGTAGAATCTATGTTCAAACCTATCACACAATGCTGAATATGTTGCAAAAGCAGGAAGATTATGTATCGCCATTTTTCTTTGACCTCATCATCATGGATGAAGCACATCGTTCTCTCTTCAATACATTCAAGGAAATTATTGACTACTTCGATGCATTCAAGGTTGGACTAACAGCAACTCCGAAGGATAAGGTTCACGCCTCTTCCTATGCATTATTCAACTGTGCAACTGAAGAACCAACCTACGAATACCCATATGCAAAAGGAGTTGAAGATGGTTATCTCAATGACTATGAAGTTTTGAAAGTCAGGACAGGAGTGCAAATTGCTGGTCTGAAAGGCGATGAAATGACGGAGGCTCAGAGAGAAGAGCTTGAGATGCAAGGAATTGACCCTGATGACATCGACTTTGAAGGAAAGGATTTGGAGAAGCATTTCACAAACAAGGATACAAATCGCAAGATTTTGATGGAGTTAATGGAAAACGGAATCATGGATGAATCGGGTACTACCGTTGGTAAAACCATCGTATTCTGTGCTACTCAAAATCATGCAGTAGCGATGTGTGAACTTCTCGACCAAATGTACCCTCACTATGGTGGAAGACTGGGTTCAGTCATTACTTCAAAGATGGAACGCGTCCACGGCAAAGGAGGATTACTCGATCAATTCAAGACCAAAGATTACCCTCGAATCGCCTTCAGTGTTGACATGCTCGATACAGGGATAGATGTTCGTGAATTGGTGAATTTGGTCTTTGCCAAACCCGTTCGCTCCTGGATAAAATTTTGGCAAATGATTGGAAGAGGAACAAGAGTCCTCGATGATAACCCAAGTGCAAGAAAGCCGTGGTGCAAAGAAAAAGACAAATTCCTCATCATCGATTGTTGGGAGAATTTCGAGTACTTCAAAGAAGATCCAAAAGCAAGCAGTGAAAGCAACTCAATGCCGCTTCCTGTTCGATTATTCAATGCGCGATTGAAGCGATTACAAGCCTCATTGGATGTCAGCGATCAAGCAACTGCAATGAAAATGCGAGACCAACTGAAAGCACAAGTCGAAGCTTTGCCTGAGAACAGTGTGGTTGTGAAAGATAATGCAAGCACACTTTACAAAGTCCAAAACGACTTATTCTGGGAGGGATTGTTTTGAGCAAAGGAGACTTGGATTTTCTCTCTGTTGAAATCTCTCCATTAATGAGAGCAGCAGTAGTCGACAATGCCTCAGAAATGCAATGGGCTGTTGATGTCATCTCCTTGTCGAATTTCCGCCGATGGGGCAATCAAGAATTATTCGAAGCAAAACGGTCAGCCTGCATCGACAAAGTGAAACAATTGCCATTATCGCTTAACATCGTTAAGAAGCACAAAGAATTGATTTTCGAATGCGTCAAACCCACATACTGGGAAGATGCTTCAGAGGATGATTTGGACAAAGTCATCCATGATTTGGGTCCATTGATGAAGCACAGAGATCCATCACAAAGCGCATTCAGAGTGCTTGATTTGAAAGATTCTGTCGTTATCAGAACATGGTTGGAAATTGATGGAAAACCGATTCCAAAAACCAAGTATCAAGAGATTGTCTCAGCCTTCATCAGCGGCCTTGCACAACAAAGCGAAGCAGTGCGAAAAGTACGTGATGGTGAGATGGTTTCACCAACTGAAATCGAAGAAATCGTACTTTTATTCGAAGGCTGTGAACATCCAATCAGCATCGATAATTTAAGAGAAGCTTGGGGTGCGAAGCGAGTCAAACTTGAGGAATTCCTTGCACATATCCTCAGAGGTGAAGATTTGCCTGATTGGGAAACAAAGGTCAGAGGAGAATTTGATACATTTATTCAAGAACACTCGACGTTCAACGCTCGTCAGATAGAGATGTTGAACGCACTTTGCACCTATGTGATCGATAATGAGGCAGTCGCCAAACCAGCACTTGTTGCCGCACCATTTACCCAATTCGATCGTCGAGGATTCCCTGGCGTCTTTGAAATGGATCAGATAAACGAAATTCTAAGCTTCACTGAAGCACTAACTGCGTGAGGTGAAATGATGAGGCCATTGAAAGAATTAGTATCCCAATTTCTAGTGCCCATGAGAGACAAGCCAAAGGTGTTTGATGGCGACATTCCCTGGTGCCGGATAGAAGATATTGAAGGCGATTTTATCCATGGCTCAAAATCAGGTAAAATGGTGTCAAAAGAAATTATCGAAGATATGAATTTAGTTGTATTTCCAAAAAATACAGTTATCGTATCATGTAGTGCACGAATGGGAATTTGTGCGATAACTACAACTCCGTTAGTAACAAATCAGACATTTATTGGGTTAGTGTGTGGGCCAGAATTAAATCAGCGATACTTGCTTCATTACATGAATGCTTCAAAACAACGCTTGGAGCATATGGCCACTGGAGCAACTGTGAGATACGTGAGTAGGAAAAAATTTGAGAACTTTTTGATAGCAGCGCCATCAATAAATGAACAGAAAAGAATTGTAGCACTTTTAGACAAGACTGACGCAATAAAAAACCAATCAGAACAAACCAAACCTTTGCGTAAGCAACTAATTCATTCTCTGTTTCTAGATATGTTTGGTGATCCAAGAATTCCAGTTTCTGGGAAAAAAATATCCGAATTCGCCCATGTTGAATCGGGAAATGGCTTTCCGTTGAAATATCAAGGTGAAACGGACAACGAAATACCATTCTACAAAGTCAGTGATATGAATTTAAGTGGGAATGAAAAATATATGTTATTTCATAATAATTCTGTAACAAGACAAACGGTTGAAAAATTGAAACTTAGAATTTTTCCAGCGGGTAGTGTGATTTTTCCCAAAATTGGTGCTGCAATAGCAACCAACAAAAAACGAATTACTACTGTGCCATGTTGTGTTGATAACAATGTAATCGGGATAATTCCAAATTTATCATTAGATAGTGAATACCTCCATACTCTATTACAATTCAAAGATATAAGTGAATTTGCATCCTCCTCTAGTCCACCATCAATGAGAAAAACAACAGTTGAATCATGGATAATTCCGGACATAGAATTTGAAAAACAGATAGAGTTCAAGTCTGCACTACTTCAAATTGAAAAAAATAACTTTCTTACATCAGAGATCGAGACTCTGAGAGATTCACTAACTCAGAAGGTAATAACATGATAACAAACGAAATGAAATCAGAAATTAAGAAACTATGGAACGCACTGTGGTCTGGTGGTATCGCCAACCCGTTGAACGCAATGGAACAGATCTCGTATTTCCTCTACATGCGCCGTTTATCCGTCATGGATGAGGAAGCACGACAGAAGGCAGAATTCACTGGAGAATCCTATACTTCAGTGTTTGAAGGACACATGAACTGTCGTTGGGATCACTTCAAGCATCTTGATGGTGAAGCAATGCTGATTCACGTTCGAGACGTTGTGTTCCCTTGGTTGAAGTCAGACTTAGCATCCAAAGGAGATTTGTTTGCTCAAGCAATGAAGGACGCAGTCTTCATTATTCCAAAAGGTTCTCTGATGGTTGAAATGACAAATACAATCGACAAAATTTACGAACTCATCGCTAAGGAAGAAGCTGCTGGACAATCATTCCACG
>JAYXXD010000094.1:0-4974 GCA_036019775.1 Thermoplasmatota archaeon | reverse complement strand
TGAACGTCTCTATGGTTGCCTCGAAACATATTATACAACCTATGAGCAACAAAACAATTCAATGTGGGTGCATAAACTTGGCCTCGATGAATTTCGTGATACTGATGCGGAATTGATTCAAGAGTTGACATCAAATCTTCAACTGGTTGAAACTGACATGACCATCTTCTTTCGATTGCTTTCTTCCATAGAAGAACCAAGTATCGAGCATTTGCAATTTGCATTTTATGATGAAACTACAATTCCAAAGGAAAAATGGAATCAATGGCTCCAATCTTGGTGGGAACGAGTGGAAGGAAAGCCAAATCGTACAATGATGTTGTCTACGAATCCGAAGTACGTGCTTCGAAATTGGATGGCACAGCTTGCGATTGATGCTGCAGAAAAAGATGATTATAGCGTTGCTGAGGAATTGTATGAATTGCTCAAAAATCCGTATGATGAGCAACCTCAGCACGAGGAAAAATGGTTTCAAAAGCGCCCAGAATGGGCTCGACACCGAGTTGGTTGCTCAATGCTTTCTTGTTCCAGTTAGATCTTATTCTTCTTCCCACCCGTGACGTTTTGCAAGTTCCTTACTTACAAGCGGTTTGTTGCAGTGTGGACATGAATCCGAAGGTGATAGAAGATCAGGTCGGATAGCGAGGACTGCCATACAACTTGGACAAGCTGCTAGCATTTCTCCATCCTCGAGATCAGCCTCAGGCGTTGGGATAAATGTTGTATATCCTTGTCTATAGAGTGGGGAGAAATGATAACGAACACGCTGAAATGAACTGTAAGCCGCATACCCCATAATCAGCATGAACAACAAACCCCCAACCAGCCCAGAAATTAGGTAATACAAATACTGTAGGAAAAGCAGAAAAAAGAGGACTGATGCAATTCCTAAGATTCCAGTGGCTGGCCAGTATGCCCAACTTCGACGTGAACGATATGAGAACCACGTGAACGTGCAAATGAACAATGGAGCAACCCATAGCAACATCGCTGAGCTTCCAATTAGTGGTTGCAATGCAGCGGAAATCTGTTGAGAAATAATGACGATGATGATACTGTCTATGGCCAGTATGAGTGAAGTACTACGGTGGGTTTGATCAAAGATTGCTGAAAGCGTTGCTGAGGCACGCTGTCCTCCCGAACCAGCAAGGACAATATCGTCCCCTCGATTCCCTGCCATGCATTGACCAGTCATCACCCGCACATGAAGGCTTGTGAACAGCGAAGAAGTCTTGATGGTCAATACGCTCGCAATGCCATGAGCGTCCGTGATACTGACGTCGAGATGCGTGGCTCCAGCCTAGCTGGAAAGCGTATTGTCGTGGGTGTAACGGGTGGAATCGCAGCAGTTGACACAGTTCGTCTTCTCCGTGAAATGCGACGACATGGAGCCGAAATGTTGGTGATTATGACTGAAAGTGCCCAACGCGTCATTACACCACTTGCAGTTGAGTGGGCAAGTCAATGCGAGGTGATCACCGATTGGGATGGTGATATGAAGCAACTCGAAGATGTTGATGCAATTCTTGTTGCTCCAGCTACTCGAAATACAATTGCTGCACATTTGCATGGAATGCAACAAGGTCCTCTGCTCATGGCATTAAGTGCTGCACGTTCTCGAAACACACACGTATTGATGGTTCCAAGCATGCATGCAGACCTTGCTAACGACCCTGTTACTGATGACATCGTTGAGCGTTTGCGAGAGGAAGGTATCGACGTAATGTGGGGTGATTTGGAGGAAGGAAAACGAAAGACGCCAAATCATGAACATATTGTTGCTCGATTTGCTCACGGAATCCATTCAACTTCAGCGAATCGAAAGAGTGTCGTCATCACACTTGGAGGGACATATTCGCCTATTGATGATGTTCGTGGTGTTCAGAACACAAGCTCAGGTGCTACAGGTTTCGCTCTCGCCAATGAATTGTACAGATACGGCCACGATGTTACCTGTGTCGTCGGAAAGACAAGCGTTCCTCAGCCAGCATGGCTACCACTCTGCATCAAAGCAGAACAGCCAGATGAAATGTTGGCTGAACTCAAGGCTCTCGCAAACGACGACATCGATGCTTGGATACATGCTGCAGCAGTACTTGATTACGTCGTTGAATCACCAGCAGAAGGAAAATTAGCGAGTCAACAGGGACCATTGCAAGTCAACCTGGTTGAAGGTGCTAAACATATTCAAGAATTGAAAGATAAGGTTCGGGGATCAACAAGAATTGGTTTCAAATTAGAGACAGGAATCAAGCAACGTGATTTGATTCACAGAGCCACTGCTCAAATTGAACATTCGGAGATGACAGCAGTGGTTGCAAATCGTCTTGAAGATTTGAACGATCAATCAAAGCCACGTGGTTATTTGGTCGACAGGCAAGGAAGTCATTTTGTTCTTGAATCAGAATTCGACCTTTGTGATGCACTTCGAACAATCATCGAACGAGGGGATTGAAGTGCGTCGATTTGCCATCGTTGGCCACAGAGCGATGAGCAAAGGAAAATTGCCTCTGAATGACCTTGCAGGGGGTGCAGGGCGGATGGATGTACTCATTCGAGCGGTTATGTCCGCTTTGCTGACATCACATGGACTGCGCGACAATGTGGAAGTTATTCTGCACCTTCAAGGAGGGCCTGGTCCTCATAGGCGATTGAAATTTATTGGTTCTGAATTGAAGGGTTTTCATGCTGAAGAACGAAGCGTTGCAGGCTTGATTGCAAAGGCGATTCGGGAGCCAATACCCGCTATTGGACAATGGGTCGAACGTACACCTGGACTTTACGATGGAGGAGGAAATGTATCCCATACACTTGCAGAATGGAAGGATTCGACTTTGGTTCGGCTTGATGCGAATGCAGAACGACTGTGGAGGCAGGAAAGCAGGATTCCAATTGAATCAACACCAATCGATGAATCGATTGCATTCCTACTTTCAGATGATCAGCCATTGGAAATGCATGAAGGCATTCCTCGTTCACTTGGTGAGACTTGGTTGCAAGGCCATCATGCAATCGCAATTTGTCATTTCTTACTCGATGAAGGGGTCGAGTTTAACCTTTGAACCACGAAGGATGCCCCGTCTCATCAGCACGAAGTGCATGTGCTAACAATTCATCATCAAGTGCTAAAGGATGAGTTTGTGGCCAAGTTGGAAGTGAGGATATACTTGCAAAGCCAGCTTCGACACAATCAACATCGCCATTCTCAACCACATGATTGTCGATGTAAGCTGCTCCAATTGTGAATGTCGATTCAACAGAACCATCACTTCCATCAACAAATTGCACTGCTTCTCGATACCATCTCATGCCCAAGCGAGTAGTTTGATAGAAACCATTCCAGTTCGGAGGAACGTTCAGATTAAGCATTAATTCACCGTGAAGAAAAGCATTCATAAGTTGCTGATCTGCATCTTCATCAGTACGTTGACTCGGTCGATGTGGCCATGAAGACACATGTTCTGCGCGTGCATCAATATGTGGGCGGCAAAGGTTCTGAGGAATCCGTGGAACGAGGGGTAAAACTCGTTGAAGAAGTTCAACGGTTGCATCGATTCCAACATGCATTCCAACAGGGTCGAAGGAGGTGTAGGAACTTGCAATTGCAGGAATACCGTACAGACCTGCTTCTCTTGCTGCACCCATCGTTCCACTATGGTAGGAATCTTGTGACAAGTTTGGACCTAAATTCACGCCTGACAAAACGATTGATGGTTCAACATCGGGTAAAACATGCTTGAGGCCACCATCCAAAGCGACGATCATCGTATCGCAGGGTGTACCATCGAGAGCGAACAAATGGACGCCAACAGATGCATCAAGATTCCATAGTTCAATCAACTCATTTCGATTATGAAGATCAATCGGTTTACCAAGATTAAGTTGCATACTGCATGCAGATTTGTTGCCTGAAGGCGCAAAAGCAACAAGAGGGATTCCTGCTTGATTCATCGCCTTGACAAGATGTTCAAAGCCAGGAGCTTCGATACCATCATCGTTGGTCATCAGCACCCATTTCTTCTCCATCATTCAGCCTCCAGTATCGCTTTGTTATCAACTAATGTTTGGTTTGTGATGTGTTCGCCATAGAGAATCGATATGATTCCAAGCAACAAAATCGGACCACCAATCCATGTCCACAACCCAGGAATGCCTGTTGAGAAGAACATCCAACCGATTATTGAACCGAGGACTGGTTCGAGTGTAACGCTAATCGAAATTAACAATGGAGAAACATATTTCAAACAATAATTTAGACCAGTATGGCCAAGAATTCCAGCAATGAAGGCAAGTAAAATGAACCAAACAAGCGTTTCATGGCTGACGTATCCAAAGGCACCATAGTCTGCGTAGTTTGATTCAAGCAGCCAAGAAGCTGGAATCAAAAGTAATCCTCCAATGAGCGTGACTGGAAAAGCATAGAGAAACAGTGGCATCCATTCACGTAGTATACGTCCACATACGATGTATCCAACAACGAAGACTGCTCCGAGAAATGCAAGTTGATCGCCAAAAATTGTGACCGATCGATCACCCTGAACATCACCTGCATCGAGCATTGATATCGCTGCACCTGTAAATGCAGCAATTCCACCAAGCAATTCCAAACGGTTTGGTTTACGCACAAAAAAGAACATTCCAATCAAGATGACAAGTGGGTGTGCTGTTACAAACAGCAAGGAATGTGTCAGAGATGTATAATCCAGAGAGGTTACCCAGAATCCGAAATGGAGCGCAAGAAAGATACCACTTGCTACGATAATCTTCAATGTTGATGATTCAAACAATTTTGACTTTACATCCGATTCGATGGAACTGTACTGGAATAAAGCAAATGGAGCCAGAATCAGAGCTGTCAACTGCAATCGCCAAGATGCCCTCAGCAGTGGAGGGATTTCGTCAACGTGTGTGAAAATCGCACCTGCACTGGATACACCACAAATTGCCACGCCCAGAACCAACCAAACGTGTGCT
>JAYXXD010000093.1:0-5024 GCA_036019775.1 Thermoplasmatota archaeon | reverse complement strand
AGAAAAACAATGGACACTTGAACGACATGAAGGCGCACGCCTCGTCGATCGATTTGCCATCATTATGCCTATGGCTCAATCAGCCCGAACCCTTGGATTGAAAGTTCTCGATGGGCCACTGATGGGACTTGAACTAACGACATGGTCCGAAGTACGCGGCTCTGCTGGAGCTGTCCACATTTGTTCATGGATTCTCCCCGGTGGCCCTCAGCATCCCAAAATCCAGCATCTGTTGCAACATTGGGTTGCGAACCTTCCAAGGTGCCCATGGCGATGGACGTTTGGAGAGAGATCAAAGATTGGATATCTTCTTCCAACGTGGAAGAAGTCTCGACGTTCTTTTGCATCATTGGGCTTCAATACCGAGAAAAACGCATGGCCATTTGTGCCAACAACAGAATGGATGAATCAAAATGAAGAAGAATAATCAACCGAAATACATAGAGGTCTCAACCTCTTCGGCTGAATCAGGAGGAGAATCGTATGAGCTTTCTTGATGATGTAAAAGAAAACCAAACTTTGCAAATTCAAGTGATATGTGTTGCACTCTTTTTGATTGCATTTCCATCGTATTTCTTCATGAAAGCAGCAGCAACAGATAATCCAACAGGGATGGGTGGTGTTGGTACGTATACTGTAGATGCGGACTTTACCTACATCGAACTTGCATCCGCTAGCCAAGATATTGCAGATGGTGAAACGTTTAGTCTCGATTTGAACACAATGGATTTGAGTACCGAAGATAAGGAGAAGAATATCGTCGGAGTACTAGTATCACTATCTTACTCTGAAAATGAAGAATCTACTGCCGGATGCGTAAGTGGTGATGCTGCAGACACGATTACTGGGACAGTAACACATCTTGAATACACTAATTCAGGAGATGGTCAGAATTCTGGAGGCAGCGGATCCCACGATGTCTCGACTGAATGGTACAATACATCGGTTATCGGAGATAAAATTGAGGGACTTTCAGAGTCTGAAATATCAGAACGATTGGAGTCGAATGGCGCTGGGTTAGGTGATTACACAGTAGAAATAACGGTAGACGCTAATACAGGAGGGAACACGCCTCCAGTACTTTGCCAACGCTCTGATAATGGTGAAAACGTAACCTACTCAGTCAAACTTATCGTTCTTGATTATTCGATAACACCCTATGTTGATCTTGACGACATCGATGTTTGAATTGGATTAGTTGAGTAATTTCTCAATGTTGATGATTGGACTAATTCGTTCATCAATGAGTTTCAACATTTCACTGAGGTTCTCCTCATTGTTTGCTTCAACACGCATGACAAGGATCGGTTCTGTGTTGGATTTACGTGCAAGATACCAACCCGTTTGTTCTCCATTTTCCGTGAATCGAACGCGAACACCATCGATAGTTGATGCTTCATAATCTGAAAAAGCGTTCTTGATTGCTTCCACTGTTTCCAATTTGTCTTCTTCTGCACAGGGAACTTTGACTTCACCTGTTGTTGGAAGGTTGGGTGCAAGTCGATTCAGTTCTCCACTAAACGTTGTGTCTCGTCGAGACCAAAGCTCGAGGATTCGTGCAGCATTGTAGAGGGAACAATCAAAGCCGTACCATCCACGATCGTTCATGAAAATATGACCGCTCATTTCTGCAGCCATCAACGAGTCAGGATACTCTGCTAGGACGCGCTTCATGAACGAATGACCGGTCTTGGCCATCATCGGCCGGCCACCTGCTGAAACGATGGCTTTCTCGACATTCATGGAACACTTCACATCGTAAATGAGGAGGTCCTTTCCATCCTCGCTTCCGACCACATCGTCTGCGAGAAGAGCAATGAGTCGGTCAGGATAGACAAAGTCCCCATTCTCATCAACAGCTCCGATTCGGTCACCATCACCATCTGCACCGAGTCCTAATTCACATCCATTGTCAACGACTGCTTTGGCAAGGTCAACCATGTTGTATTCTCGGGTCGGATCAGCTCCATGGTTGGGTTCAGTATTGTCCCAATCGCAATACAAGTCGATGTGTTCTGCTCCGATCATATCGAGAAGTTTTGTCATTGCAGGACCAGGAACTGCGTTACCACAATCAACAGCGACCTTGACAGGTCTTGCTAACGTTCCTGTTGATTTTACGATGGCTTGGAGATATGCATCCTCATGTGGATGGTCAATATGTTCGCCTTTTCCTTCACGGAAGTTCCCATCGAGGAAGACATGTTTCAACTCTTGAATCTCTTCACCTGCAAGCGGTAATGTTCCTCGGCACATTTTGAATCCATTGTGCGTTGGCATTGGCAGATGTGATGCAGTGACCATAACGCCACCATCGACTGGAAGTGTCCAGCATGCGTGATAGACGCAACCTGTTGAAACGATACCAAGGTCGAGAACTCGAACACCTGAATCAACAAGTCCCTGAATCAGATTTGAGGCATAGCCTGGGCTTGATTCCCGTATATCTCTTCCAATTGCAAAGGAATCGCATTCAAGATAAGTTGCAAGAGCGCGACCGAGTCTGTAAGCGAACTCATCACTGAGTTCATCGCCTGATAATCCGCGAATATCGTATGCTTTGAAGCACGATACTGGCCATTCCGTCATGTATTCTGTTCAACATCTTTGTTATCAAGGATGCCTATTGACGGACTACAAACAAAACGATCCCAGTCACAGTGAGTAGGATAAGAAATTCGAACAGATAACCCATCCACCAAGAAGCGATTGCGAATATTGAGAAGGTTGGAACTGTTACTCTCAACAAGATTGGCCACGTAAGGAGGCCTTTGGGCGGCTGCTCGAGATAGGGTGAACCGGGCATAGTCTATCCTCAGGACTTGATTCCTTGGACTACAATTTCAACAAGAGCACCTTTTGGAAGTGCACCTGCTTCAAAAGCAGCTCTTGCAGGTGGCATGTCCATGTCAGCGACCCATTCTCCATACACTTCGTTCATTGCTCCATAATCTTCGATCGTATCGAGGAGGACCTGTGCAAAGCAAATGTCATTTTTTGAAAGGCCACCTGCTTGCAAGAGAGCGTCTATTTTTGCAAGGGCTCCTTTGGTTTGAGATTTGATGTCGAGGGCGCCATCGATGGCAATTTGTCCAGAGAGCCAGAAGTGTTGACCGTGCCGTATACCTGGTGTGTAGGGGGCATATGTTACGATTCCATCGAGCGAAATTGATTCTTTCATGAACTTGCTAACGATTGAATGCTCATGAACATTAACCAAGAACCATTGGGTCATTTATGCGCACATGCTGGGTTCTGGATCATCCTGCTCACGTGCGGTTGCTTGCACCATTCATACGAAGCGGAACCACATCAGATGTCATCATTGCCACAAACAGAATCGAGGTGCGGCAACTGCTGGACTCCTCTGAAGGCGTGCTGCCAAAGCGTCAACAACTCTGGGTTGAACGTCCAATTGGATCAAAGCGAACCCGAATCGCATGGAAACGAATGCGACAAGTACGTCAATTTCTAAGAAAAACTCAACACAATGGAGTTCGATTTGAACGCATTATCTGTGTTGGGGCTGCATTGGAATTGCGGGTTGGAAGACGATTGAAGATTCCAAAGCGATGGTACATTTCGGATACGGAAATCAATCACCTTGCCCACCGCCTTGCGGTGAGGGCTGCTACAGATGTTCTCGTTCCAACACATTGGAATACCTCGATTGATGGAGGTTGGTTGGAACAACTAACAAACAAAGGAGCGACTCTTCATCGCCTGAATGGATTGCATGGAATGGTTCACTTACGCCCCCAACTTCGCCCACGAGAGGTTGCAGCAATCCCGAAGGTAGCTGTCCGTCGTTTGATTGGCGACGGCGTTCATGATGCAGGCGAAGTCCTTGCAATACCCGAATCATTGCTGGATGGTATTGATTCTATACAGGCTGATGAAGGCCTCTATGCTGGAGATGCATGGGATTTTACATCAATGATTTCGATGCAAGATGGTGTTATCTCACAGTCGGTAACTGTTGCCAGCGAGGCGGCCTTGATGGGAGTTCCTACCCTACTTGTGAGTGATGCTGAGCGAGGTTTTCTTGATCGATTGGAGTCTGAAGGTTATCCATTGTTCCGATTACGGAGCGGAGATGATGTGGAAGAAATCCGGGCACAATTCCTTGCAGGGTTGCATCTTACAGAAGCACTTGAACTTCCAGAATGGCCTAATGTCCGTCAACAATTTGCGGATTTCATTGGCTCTGAATTGATTGATTGAGCCAAGCCTCAACAATGTCGCCATGATCTCCAGCAAGCACAAGTCGTCCTTCAAGAATCTCGGCGATCGGCCAGAATCGAGCATCTTGCGCATCATCGCCTCCAACAGGATTTCCAGTGGCTTCCACTTCGTAAACGATGCTAACGATGTGCTTTCTCGGGTCTCGTGCAGGATCACCCATGACCATGAGAAGCTTCGGATTTGCTCCATCCAGTCCAGCTTCTTCCTTCAGTTCTCTTAGGACAGCTTCTTCGGGACGCTCTCCTCGATCAACAAATCCGCCGGGAAGAACCCACGAGCCTACAGACGGTGGAAATTTACGCTGAACGAGAAGAATAGAGTCTCCTTTTCGAACACATGCATCAACAGCGAGGGCTGGATTGAGATATCCCTGACACTCGTCACACAACTCCATCTTACTCACCAAATCGTCGTTTCCGCATCTGATAAGTTTGAACCGCTTTGAGAAGGTCTTTTTTCTTAAATGAAGGCCAGAAAACATCAGTGAAATACAGTTCGGAATACGCCATTTGCCACAACAAGAAGTTGCTGATCCTTTCTTCGCCACTTGTTCGGATAACAAGATCTGGGTCTGGCATATCTGCGGTGTAAAGATGCTCTGAAACGGTTTGTTCCGTAATTTGTTCAAGCGTTAAATCACCGGATTTGTGAAGTTCGGCAATATTTTGGATGGCATGTATAAGCTCTTCACGAGCTCCATATGCAAGACAAACCGTGAATACGAAATCATCGTACTCTGCTGTCTTTGATTCAGCGTAATCAATTGCATCGTTAACGTG
>JAYXXD010000092.1:0-5092 GCA_036019775.1 Thermoplasmatota archaeon | reverse complement strand
CGCAATTTCCTTTTGTTAAGTCTCGGCCCGCAGAATTCGTTTGAAGAGCCTTCGGTTGGGCTTTCAAACCAATCAACTCCAATCCGATCATCAGCATCATGAATGGTAATGAAAGAATCAGGAAAGGAGCTCTCCATGGTTTTCGGATAGCATTTGTAATGTGAGCACCTAATCGAAGAGATGGGGAGATTCGAAGGCGTTGCAGTTCTCTTCGAAGCCGCATAATGCTCGTACTATCCTCTATTTGCTCACCTCCTGTTCAATTTCTTGGCATCGATGTTATGTTATTGTCATGTTGGTTCATTTGGCTATTGAATATGCTTTCGAACCTCTATTCATCGTAGAGGTTGAGACTTTCTATCGCAAATGGTTCTTCCATTCTATCAAGATACTTCAGTAAATTTTCATTGAACAACTGCTTCCATTCAGCAGGATGAAGAATCTCTGATGGAGGATACACTTTTGTCCACCAAGAGAAATCATTCTGGAGCAATTCAGTTAGATGAGGTGTTTCTTCTTCAAGATTCATTTCTTTGAGTGCCCACAATGCATGTGTTGCTGTGGGGAGTGGTGTGCGATTCAAGAATGTCTGAATTTCACGGGCGTTGATGTCAAATTCGCGTCCTAGTGGACCATTCTTGTGGAAGCATTTCCAACATTTACCACACCCAGTTTTTCCATCTCCGCGCAAACACGAATTCATGTATTCGCTAATTCCTGTCTTCTGACAAATTAAGAGGCAACCTGCTTCTGAAATCCCTGCAATGGGTAAGAGCAAATCAAGCCCTGCATCAGCGAAACGTTGCGACCAGTATTGGAAGTAATCCGTTTGTTCAAAATGGCGAAATTTCCTACCTTTCCATAGGTAGGAATTATCCAATGGCATTCCGAAGGCAATCGCTCCCAAATCGTAGTGATCTGAAAGGAGAATAAGATGTGAAGCGCATGCAAAATCGGTGGAAAATCCAATCTGTTTGAAATGGTACGTTCTGAGTAATTCATGATTTGAAGGGATATCAACAATCGACCTTCCTTTCGATTCAAAATGAGAAAGTAAGCGTTCGGCATTCCGATGGTCGAGGATAGAATCAACCGCTCGACGATGATAGCCGAGTATGGTGTTTTCAGGCATAATCATGGCGGCCGCAGTCGAATCTGTCCCTGCAGAAAACGATAGGGCGGGAATCGTTCCTTTCGATCTCGTCTTCTTGAACTCCTGACGAGCCTGATTATGCCATGGGTAAAGCAGAATTTCTGCAACCAATCGCAACAAGTCGACATGGGTGTTCTTGAGTTCAAATTGTCTAGGCATATCCCAATACGTCCAACCGTTTGGATGCCTCATCCAAACACGATTTCCTTCCTGAGAGAAGTTATTTTCCATTGTATATTCATCAAACTCAAACGTCTCCAAGGGCGATGGTTGGTCAATATGCCATGCTTTAACCTGGGGCGAGTGGGTTTGTGTCCCATCAACCGCAGTCATTGATTTCTTTGCGTTACGATTGAGAAGATGGTCAAATTCGTTGTCCCAACGCGTGTTGAGTTCCCTCACTTTGCGATAATTCCCTTCATTCCAATAGGATCGGATTATCACACTACGCGCTAATTGTTGCTCCTTCGGTTTGGAGATGATTTGTTGAGCATAGTGTCTTGCTCGCTCCCAACGTCCAGAGTTGTAAGCACGACGCATCAGTGTACGTCGTATCATGGAATTCCATCGTACGAAGGGCTATGAATTTGCCTCGATTTCAATCAAGAATGGTTGAGAACGCCGAAGCATATGTAATCCTCCGCCGGCCAATGAACACCAATGGAAACCATTCTTGTTACTGGCGGAGCGGGATTCATTGGTAGCACGTTTTCACGAATCGCGATTGAGAAAGGTCATTCAATACGAATTGTTGACAACTTATCGTCTGGAAGTCAAGAAGTCGCCGATGAACTTCAGAAACTTGGTGCGGAGATAATGATCGGTGATATACGAGACTCTGATGTGATGAATACTGCTTTGCAAGGAGTTGATTTTGTTGTTCATCTCGCAGCTCAGATTTCTGTTCCTTTATCGATGGAATATCCAGAAGAAACTGCTGACATCAATATTCATGGGACACAAGTTGTGATTGACAACGCACTCAAACATGGCGTCAAACGACTTGTCATGGCATCAAGCGCAGCTGTCTATGGCGAGAATACGAATCTCCCCCTGGATGAAGCAGATGGAGGTATGTTGCTTTCACCCTATGCTGAATCGAAATGGGAAAACGAAAAACAGATTGTTGGTGCAAGATCAAAAGGATTGGAGTGCGTTGCTCTGCGGTTCTTCAACGTCTACGGTGTTGGACAGCGACCTGATTCCGCTTATGCTGCTGTCATTCCAAAATTTGTCGATCTTCTCGTCAATCAACAGCCCCCTTCAATCAATGGAGATGGATTGCAAACTCGTGATTTTGTTCATGTTTACGACGTTGTTCAAGCGATTTTCAAATTCCTCGAGCCAGATTGGGCCGGAGCAAATTTTCACGTCTTCAACGTGGCAACGCAAACAAGATTATCGCTCTTAGACCTAATTGATAACATCAACAAGTCCCTTTCAGAGATTGATTCTCATCACAGTCCGATTACTCCAATCTTCGGCCCGGAACGCCCTGGTGACATTCGCCACTCTATGGCGAGTAACGTAAGATTGGTGGAAGAAGCAAAATGGAAACAGAGCGTCGATTTTTCCGTTGGAATTTTTGAGTTGGTCAAGGAAGCATATCTCTCAAAGAGTCAGTAAAAATGAGCAAAAAGGTCCGTGGTGAGTTCAAGTGAAGTTGCTATGGGTCACACATCGAAAATTCGATGATTTGTGTGCAACAACGCCTATTGCTCTTGCGAACGGTCTCGTTGAGTTAGGATTTGATCTGACCATTATGAATCCAGAAGAGGATGGTTCGCACGAGGGTTCTGTATGGAAACATATTGGCTTTGAAACAAATGCAGTACGCGGTTTTCAGAGTCGTTCCTTTTCGAAGAAAGTTCTCACACATCTCGAATCGATCGAGTTGGATTTTGATGCATACATCATGGATTGGCAAGTTAGTTCCAAAGTTGGAGAATTCCTTGCGCAACAGAATCGTCCCTGTTTCTTGATGGATCGATCTCCACCTGCTGATTCAGGGATACTTGCAAAGATGCAGTGGAAGGATTGGAAAGATGCTTGGAAACTTGTCAAGAAGGGTTTGTTCTGTTCAGGATTTGTGGTTTCGAATGCTCACCTTCGATTTGTGATCCAATCCTCAAACATCCTTGCGACGAACATTTCAGTTCTTGAAGCAGGCGTCAATTTACCTGATGATGCAGTTCCACTTTCACGTGAAGATGATGATGCATGGAAATTTGTGTACCATGGTCGTTTGGACAAACACCGAGGTATTCTCGAATTCATGAAGCACATTGTAGCTTGGAACGACATTGGTATCACTTCTCAATTGACGTTGATAGGCGAGGGTTCAGCAGTTTCCGATATCAAAAAAAGGATAGCGAAGCATCCTGACCTTTTCTCCCTGAAAGGCCGCATGCCCCACAATGATGTTCTTGCAGAATTGAAAAATCATCACATCGGTATTCTAACCATGCCAGCGACAAAGGTATGGAAACTTGCCAGTCCGCTCAAGCGAGGAGAATACGTGGCAAGTGGGCTGATGGTTGTTGGACTTGACCACCAAGGTCATCGATTCGATGATGATGATGTTGGCCCTTGGATGCAGTTGCATGATGCCTCAATCTTGAGAACAAGGATTTCGTCACTCCTCAATTCCATGAGCGCTGAGCGATTCTCAGAGCACAGTCAAGCTGCGATTGAATATGCTCGTGAACACCTACACTGGTCTAGGAGCATTGGAATTCTCGCAGACCGAATTCGAGGTGAGAGCAATGGCTAGCATCTGTTTGATCGTTACCAATGGGTGCGCCCCCGATCCTAGAGTTGAGCGACATGCGCGCTGGCTTGCAGAAGAGGAGCATACAGTGACCATCTTTGCATGGGATCGTGGGCATAATCTCGATGAGAAAACGGTTCGTGATGGATACACAATTTTACGCAAACGTATTGGGCGTAAAGCATCCTCTTCCTCACTTAGGATCGTTCGCCAGAAAAAGAAATTCCTCAAATCATTGCATGGTCAATTCGATCTCATAATTCACAATGATTCGGATTCGATAGGAACCTCAAATATCGGGGCGACGCACAAAATACTCGATTTGCATGACATTGCTCATGCTTGGCCTGTTATGCAAAAAACCAGTTATCTGAGAAGATTTCTCTCTGCACGAATGGAAAAGCAGTTGAGAAGAAGTACCAGTTCTTATGATGGATTTTTTACATCCTCACCCGGGCTTGCTGCTTATTTTGAACGGGAATTCTCAATTCATTCAAGTGTAATCCTCAATGTGAGAAATTCGAATCCTCTTCCACGACCAAAGATGAAAAGAATAGGATTTTTTGGTCGAATTCGTGATCATGACGCCATGGTTTTGCTTGTTGAAAGTTGCAAACGAATAGGGTTTAATCCAATCTTTGCTGGTGATGGGCCGAGCGTAAATCGATTGATAAAACGCTATCCAGACATCGATTATCGTGGGCGATTTGATGAGGAGAAACTCAATAAGTTGATGACTGAAATTGATGTTATGTACGCGATGTACAATCCTGAAAAAGAAAACATTCGTCGAGGGGCCTTGCCTGTGAAGATGTTTGATGCTGCTGCATTTGGGCGTCCCACCGTAACAACAGCAGGTGTTCCAATGGGCGACTTTTGCATCGAACACAAGCTCGGCACTGTGGCATCATTTGGCAACGCAGACTCAGTTGCAAATGCAATCAAAGACGCATACGAACTTGATGTTGCAACAAAGCAAACTGAGGAAGACGAACGAACGAAGTTCATGTCAGCGGTTGAATCAATCCTTGGTATAAGGAAAGAAGCCTCTCATTGATCGATTCAACACTGTGTTGATTGAGTGTATCACCGACCTCAAGTTCAATTTCCCGAATGTGTTCTATTGCATCCGCCCAGCTCTCCAACGTTTCTTCTTTGGGATGATGAAT
>JAYXXD010000091.1:0-5113 GCA_036019775.1 Thermoplasmatota archaeon | reverse complement strand
TGAAAACAATCGGTCTTCTACGAGGACTTCCTTTCCAGATAAGCGTCTGAAGAGACTTGATTTTCCAGCATTTGTGTAACCTGCTAGACCAACAGTTTTTGCATGTTCTTTTCGTTGTCTTCGTCGTTCAGCTGCTGATTTGACCTGCTTTCGTTGCCGTTTACGCAATGCTGCAAGTTCACGATTCACGTTTGTGAGCACAGCACCCGCTGCTGTCTGCCCAGCACCACCATATCCTGCCCGTTCACCTGTGGTCTGTTGTTTCACAACCTCTCTGAGGACGGTTCGATCTGATTGCAAACGAGCAATTCGAACCTGTGTTCGAGCTTCAACACTCGAAGCATGAGCCGTGAAGAGGGCGAGAAGTAGGCGAACTCGATCCCAAACTTCGATACCGACAGCGTCGTTCACGCCGACGAGTTGACGAGGTGTTGCATTGGTGTGAAGTAGGAGTAAATCCACTCCATTCCATGGATGTCCTTGAGATGCTGAACGTAGCTCTTCAGCAACATCTTGAAGCTTCCCTTGGCCGAGGTACCATTTCGCATCACTTCGTCCGCGTTGGTCGACTCGATCAACAATCTCGATTCCCATCGTTTTTGCTAGTGCAATGAATTCGTCACAATCCTCATTGTTTCGAACCAGTAGCAACGCTTTGCGACCTTGATGGTCGGATTGTGCCTCATCCGTGACTAAACCTCCCGCACCAGCGAGGAGGTCTGCCTTTGAATCCGCCATGTCCTTCGCTCGGTAGGCACGCATTTGATTTCATGCATTATCCTCATATGGGTACGCATGAAGGCAAGTTCATGTCGTCCGAGCATCATGTTGTCGTCTCTTGGTCTGGCAGTGCGGCGGATTCGAAACCAATGATTGAACTTCTTGAGCAGGCCGGTTACGCCTTTACTGTCAAGAACGAAGATGGAACACATCTCGAAATTGTTGTTGAATCAGAAAGCATGCGTGGACTGCGCGATGCAGTGGATGAACTGCTTGTTCAATTGTCATCACTGGAAGATTGACGTTCCATCAATTTCGATACTGCATTTGGATCGTGATTCTTTTCGAAATAATCTGTAGCGACGAGGTCGCCTAACCGTTTGACACCTGCTTCAATTAAATCTGGATCGTTTCGTTCAGCCTCTTCCCAGCGTTGTTGAGCATGTTCAGCATAGCGCTGATCTGCTTCTGCTTTCACTTGCTGGGCGACGGTCAGATCGTCTTCTAGCCCATGGTATTCTTCACGATCCTCGGCTTGTGTGATGTCCCGGTTTGCATCCAAATCGGATTCAAGAATCCCTGGTGTGAAACCTCGCTCATCTTTTCCTCGTGTCATCAGTGGGTTCGATCGTTCTTTTTTCATCTGCAATTCCCATTGTTGCATAACGAATGCTGGTGTAAGTTGCAAGCCGAAATCATCGATATCGATGTGCAAATCGCTGAGCATTTCTTCAATCCACAAATCAGTGGCTTTCCGAAGTCTAAAAAAATCCGCAAATGAAATCACTTGTGCGAAAAGAAAGCATACTGTTGTGATGAACAACGATGCAGTCAAGAGATATGCTGTCGAAGCACCAACGCTTCCAAGAACGAGAACTGAAAACATCCATCGTTTTCGTAATTCTTGATACGAATGGATGCCACGAGGAATGGTACCCATTCTTATCCCTCATTTCGTTTAGCAAGGTCTCTCAATTTAGTCATGGACGTCTCATCGTCAAGCGCTTCCATCTTCCATCCAAGCTTTTCCATGTTGTCTGCAATCATGGCATCAGCAGCGACTGTTAATCGTTCATGTGTCATCTGTAGGAGTAAAGCGATTAACAAAGCCCCTCCCGCCGCATATTGCCACAGAGTGAGATAAGCAACGACAAGGAGAAACACAGCAGCAATTCCAGCTCCAAGCAATGTTCTCGAGGTTAACCTGGCTTTTGAATCGAGTGCATCGAGAATGGCAACAGCATGCTCGCGCTTGGTCGCCATGGACGGCCCAAGGAACCCAAGGTTCTCAAGATACCGCTAATCAAATAATTCAGCAATGAATTCATCACTCATTCTTCGAAATTGATTCCGCATACGCTCTTCCTCCCGATTTTGGACAAGAACACTGTCGGTCATTGTGACATGTTGTCGCGGTTCTGAAGCAAGTTGCGCTAACAACTCAGCTAGATTTTGTTGAATGGCAGCAGTTTGTTCTGTTTGGAACGCTAAAAGCCGTTCCATTGCAACAAACATCCTGTCTTGGCGATCAGTACGATTCTCCAATGCAGAAGATTGAGCGCTCATGGCTTCTTCCTGTCGCTTGAGAAGTTCACGTGCAGCAGGCGTTCCGATAATGTCTCTGCGATGGAGTTCAGCTTGCACTTTGGACAATGATTCCTGAAGTTGGTTAATACTGGAAGCAGAGAGATTCAATTGCTGTCGAAGTTGAATTCGTTCACGTTGTAGCCCTTTTCGTTCGGCACGGTGAATTGTTGCTTCGCATACGAAGACGCTGACAATTCCCGCTAGAATTGCAACTTCTGGATGTGCTAGACGCCACGTTACAAAACTCGCCCATACCATCCAGCCACAGAACATACTTGCTAGAATTCTCATATGGAGAATATTCGTTGGGACTGTAATAACACTCTATGGGGATGTCCAATGGGTTCCCAGATTGTCTTCTAGAGTTTACTCTTTATGCCTCAATCTGAGCAACAAGGTCTCAGGGTGGAAAGGAAGAAAATTCAGGCGAGGCTTATTTTGGAATCAGTAAGATGTCAGTTGTACCTGAAATAGAACTTTCATCAATCTCTACTCCTTCTAAGTCGCAAAAAGAGTATCCAATTTCCTTTAGTTCATCGAACACCTTCAATTCTTCGTCCCAATTCGGGTGAGAAGTTCCCCATCCGACCTCACAAAGGATAACAGGGAGTGGCGTCCACGTCTTCAATGAATCAAGCATTCCGCGCAAGACCAAATATTCTGAACCTTCGACATCGATTTTGATGAATGTCGGTATGACATCGGGTTTACAATTCTCAAATTGTTTGAGTTTAATGCGGACCTTTTCCATGTCCTCTGATGCCTTCGATTGGATAATTGTGTTCCAGCCAAGGTTGCCGTTGCTGGCGACAAACAAATCCACTTCTGAATCGCTGTCACTTAGGCCAAACTCGAATACGTTAGCGTCATAGGGAGCGCCATCGAAAGTTTCCCGGCAGAGTTTTGCTAGGTGTGGAAGAGGTTCGTAAAGGTATATTGAGCCCTTTAGATCAATTGTCTCTGCCAGCAAATAAGAAAAGAAACCAACGTTTGCACCTATATCAAAAATGATTGAATCCTTATTCACGTATGGGCCAATTGCTGAAATCAACTCCTCATAGCCAGATTTTCGAATCTCAAACCACTTCATAGCATCTTTGTGCGTTACCGACATTGCAGATTTTTTCTTTTCAGTGAGCATTAGTAGGCGATTTTTAGCGCGAGTGTATAATCCGCCTTTAGCAAAAAAATTTGAAATTCGCTTAATCGGCATACGATTTCCTTAGAATGCCCCTTATTATTGGTTCCGACATCGGTGTTTGGGTAATGTCCCTAAATTTCATGGCTGATAAAATCATTGTTGAATAATTTACTTTGATGAATAAGCATATATTCTACGGTAATCACTGGCAACCATGCGCAAATTTAGTGGCTGGGCAATAATCATGATTTTAGTTTTACACATGTCGATATACAGCATGGAAAATACGAACAATAATATTGATTTTGAAGTACAAGAAATCGACGATATATCGCAAACAAGCGGAAGAGACTCTCACCAAATGTCGGGTAATCAGAGTGGAAATAATCCAAATTGTAATTTCACAAACATTGCAGATGGGATGGGAGGCCCGGTTTGGGATAGTAGCGCTGTATACAATATGTACGATATAGTAGAATGGCCAGCTAATTCTGGCCAATTTTGGCAGAACACTACCGCAGGGTCAAGTGAACCAACCGCCAATGGTAAGTGGATTGGGCCCTGTGATTGCGCTGAAATATCCGAGATAAGTGGAATTGTTTGGGATGCAAACACTGCATACAACCCGTGGCAAATCGTTGATCATAATGGTAGTATCTGGATTGCTCAAGATGCTGGGGCCAACCCTGGCCAAGAGCCTGTAGTTGGAACTGATTTGTGGGTTATGTGTGAAGACTCGACCCCGTGTGATGAATTAATCGGAATGACAAACATCGTTGTTTGGGACGCAACGATGATGGTTAGCGAAGGAGAAATTTATCAATATCCTGCAAATTCAGAACATTTCTATATGGTCGCCCCATTCATCGATAATCAGACTGTTGGTGCACCTGGAGTCGATTTAGATGCTTGGGATCAAGAGCATTGCGATTGTAAGGATATTTGGGAAGACAGTGGAGAGCCTGTTTGGGATTCCTCTACAACTTATTCTGTCAACTCCGTAGTGGAACATCCATCTGGTACAGGAGATATATGGATTGCAATTACGCCATCAACGACTGCAGGCGTTGAGCCAGGACAGCCCTGGGCAGACGGTAATCAATGGGAACTATGTGGTCCTGAAGACAATACCTCTGGAGGGCCATGTGCTGGACTGGATGCGGTTGGTGTATGGAATAACTCCATTACCCCTGTAATTGGCGATATTTACGAATTCCCTGCCAACTCAGGAAAGTATTGGGAGATCATCTTTGACCACAATGGAACCATCACTGATCCGGAAAGCAATGGTGCTGAGGAATTCTGGGCACCTGTTGATTGTCCATGTAAGGAAACATGGGTTGCAAATGGCCAACCTGTATGGGACAGTACAATTGCAAATTACGCTGGAAATTATGTTGTAGAATGGCCAGCAGGTTCCGGTAATTTGTACATTTCCGAAGGCGGAGGTTTGTCTGCATCAGTCGAACCAGGAACTGATGGACACTGGATTCTTTGCGAAGGTAATCAGGATGTCGAAAATGAGGCAACTCCTGACAAAGAGAAATCCGAGGATAGTATTCCGAGTATCGGAGCCTTTGCAACACTACTAGGAATTCTTGCAGCTTCAGCATTCCTAAGAAGAGAACATGCTCAAGAGTAACCGCAATTTAGCGTTGCACAGAT
>JAYXXD010000090.1:0-5115 GCA_036019775.1 Thermoplasmatota archaeon | reverse complement strand
AATGCCGGAAGCACCTCCTGCTCCTCCTGAGATGCCGCCAATGCCGGAAGCACCTCCTGCTCCTCCTGAGATGCCGCCAATGCCGGAAGCACCTCCGGGATTGGACCTCTTGACTCCTGTTGAGCCCGCTCCACCAGAGGAAGCTCCACCTGCACCTCCTAGTTTGGATCTTCTGGCACCATTGCCAACACCAATCGAAGAGTCTGCTGAAGAAGCGCCTGCGCCTCCTCTTGGCATGGATTTACTCGCACCACCTGCACCCCCAGAAGAAGCACCTGAACAGCCTGCCGCTGACCCACTTCTTGCGCCTGTAGCACCTCCTGAACCATCTGTAGACCCGTTAATGTCTGTAGATGAAAACGCAATCCAGGTTGGCGAAATCGCTGGCGCAACCATTCGCTCCAGTGCTGAAGTCGATGAAGTTCCAGGAGACAAACTCGAAGGGACACTTCACGAAATTGAGACTTCGACACTTTCCAGTGATGGAACTGTCGTTAGCCAGAAAATCAAGGGTACATTGACAGTAAACAACCCATCTGCTGAAGATCGAATCTACGATATCGATGTCCTCCTTGACAATGCTGAATCGACTGACATTGGAGGAGACCAAATATCAGTCGATGAACTTGAAGCTGGTAAAAACTACGTCAAGAAGTACTCCGTTGCAGACGCACAAATGCTCGTTCTGCGCGAGTCGCTTGACACAAACCCTGCTCGTGACAATGAGCGTTCCTTGAGTATCGCATTGTCTGAAGAAGCCGGCACAGTAGCACTAACAATCGAAGTCGAGAATGTCTCAGGTGTCCAGCTTAACAACGTCAATGTAACCAGAAATATTCCTGATTGTCTAACCTTCAATCATACTGGAGCAGCGACCGTTGAATCTGGCACACTTTCGTGGGACGTTGGAACAATATCCCCTGGACAAAAGCAGGTTCTTGCAATTGAAGGAGAAATTCTTGTCACGTCTACCAGTACCATCAAAGCAGGAATTGCAAAAGCAACCTACGAAGCAGATGCTACACTCTCGAAACTAGCGTTCCGAGATTTGGATGCCTTTTGCCGTGGTTTCACCTACATGCGTGTCCGTGAGGATGAACGACCGGATAACTGGATTTGCCAGACCATCTTTGAGAACCGCTCGTCCTTTGCAGTCGATCTTGTCAAATTGCAGGTACGAATGAAAGGAAGCGATGATCTCCTTTTCGATGTGAGTGATGTCAAGGAAGACGTCCACCCACAAGGGAAGTGGGAAAGTGAGGAGCGAACCATTATGGCTACTGCCGAACCTGATTTCACATACGATCTCTCATACACTGTACTACCAAGAGCAACCCGTAAGACAGAAGGAACACTCAAACTTGAAGAGAGCACCTTCACCGTGGTTGATGCTGAAATTTCAAAAGCATACTCGACCGATACGCTCCGTTCCTTCCGTCAGCAAGGTGTTGAAGCAACAATGGTCGTTAAGAACACAGGATCTGCCACGATCAACCTCATGCGGATTACAGATGACATTCCGGGTCTATTTGATGCCCCTGACATGGATGCTCTAAACATCACTGTTAATGGAAAAGAATTGCCTGAGGATCAATGGAAAGGCGAACTTTCAACTGGAATTACCCTCGAAAAGGAACACCGTTCTCCAGATGGTGAGGGACACACGATGACACTCACTGTCGGGACCAAGGGTCCAATCGGATTGAAGCCAGGAAAAACAATGGAAGTATCTTACAAGTTGAATGCAGCTGACCCATCTCCTGCTAACGAACGGGTCGATGCACCTGCACGCTTCCAATTTAGCTCCGAACAATTCGGTCCAGTCTGTGTACGTGATGCCCCTGAGGCCCCTTCGATTCGAGTAAGCCACTTGCGTCGTAACTTCTCCGCAGGTAAGCAAGCGATTCCGATGGGTGGAAAAGGACGCTATGAAGTTCTCATCTTGTTTGAAAACAACGGAGATACTGCCTTACAAGATGTCTTTATTCGAGATGTCATTCCATCGAACTTCGAAATCAAAGATTGGCATATCCGAGGAACCGGTGGCGAGAAGCGAAGTGACGTTGAGATGGTAACAACGGAAACTGAAGCCGGTGTCGAGATAACTTGGAAGGTTCCAATCGTTGACAAAGGAGAGCGCCTTGATGTCTCGTTTGAAATCAAAGGTGAAGGCGAAATCGATGCTGAAGCCCTCAACAGATTCCATGGTGCTCACTTCGGTGACGAACTTGAAACTGAGGATGACTCAACAGATGAAGTCGAAGAGGCTTCAGAAGAATCAGAAGAGGTTCAAGAAGAAACAACAGAAGAAGTTTCAGAGGAAAGCGAATCAGAATCCGAAGATGCAGAAGAACCTGAACAAGCGGTACCTGAAATCAAATTCCGTGAGGACATCATGCTCCGAGTCATGGAAGAATACGGAATTACTGACCGAGATGCCTTCCTTGCGCACTCTATGAACTTCGATCTTGATGATAATGGATACTTGAAGAAGGCTGAATTTGTTGAAGCTGCAAAGGCTTTCACAGCAGAAGGAGAAGCTGAAGCCGAAGATTCTACGGAAGATGCATCGCAAGAAGATGAAACTGCCACAAGCAGTGAGGATTCTGAATCTGGTGAGGCTGAATCATCTGAACAAGAAGCGAAGAGTTGCCCAATCTGTGGAACTTCCAACGCTCATGATGCTGCAGCATGTGTTGCTTGCAACTACACGTTTGAATGATTTAGAACGGTAACTTCCATTGAGGCCAATCCTCGTTATCCGAGGAACTGCTGACAATAACGAGGACGTTTCGTTTTGTATTTTCAAGTAACGTGTTGAGAGGAGTTTGGGTCGATGGGGGAATAACTCCATCGCGCAAATCAACTGCAAGCCAAGCACTCGGATATTGGTCCAGCCAAGCATTTAGCTCAGCTTCGATGCCTAGAGGAGGGACGCCTTGCCGGACACTCGCAAGAAAGCCCCAATCTGAGATTGTTCGCCTTTCACTATCGGTCCACAAAAAAATACGCTCACTGAAGCCGATCCGCTGGAGTTGATCGAGAGCTTCTGCTTCCGTGCAACAAACTGGACGACCAGGCATCGGCATCGGCAATGGATACTTCCATGTTCTCGTAACGTCCAATGGCTCTTTTCGGCGCATGTAACATAGGAACACTTCCTCTCGTTTGAATCCAACGGAAGACCAACCTTCATGACCTTCATGCCGCACAGAAGGTCCATGGCGAATCGTGCGGCACCTCCACCACCGCCTCCAAACGGTTCAATGATGACCATGTTGCTGGTCATGATTTTGATGACATTCCTCATCATCAATCCAAACATTCGTAACGCACTTGGTAACATGGCAGACCCGATTCTTGCACCTGTTCTTCCAGAGACTGAATTCTTCATCTTGACTGTTCTTATCCTCGGGACCTTTTCCATGACACTCAACACAGTGCTGAGGAATTTCTTTGCCGATCCAATTGAACAAGCCCACATTGGACATCGTCAGTCCCAAGTTCGGAAAATGATGAACGATGGACGAATGAATCGTGACCCTATTCTCATGGAAAAGGCGAACACACTTCGTGAACAAATGATGCCAGAACAACTGAAAGTCCAGATGAGTGCAATGCGACCAATGATGTTCACGATGATTTTCATTATCGGTATCTTCGCATGGTTAACGACTGCAGTCGAATCGTTTCGAGTGGATTATGTATCTCTCCCATGGGCACCACGTTGGCATCTTATTGATGACAAATTCTTGTTCTTCCCTGCATGGATTTGTGCCTACATATGCATGAGCGCACCGCTAGGACGAATCGTCGATCGTCATATCAAATTGATTCGATACAGAAATCATCCAGTTGTTCTTGCGAATGAAAAACTAAGCGAGCCTCTTCTTCACCTCGTTGTGAGCGATGATGGTGCAAAATCAAAGCAAGCAACACAACGCAGGAATCGATCTCGAAAGAATGGACCCAAAAAGCAGGCCAAATCAACAAACAGTGAATCATCGAAACCAACGAAGAAATCGGTTGTTGAAGACAATGACACCTGCCCTGAATGCATGAGCGATGACGTGCAACGGAAAGGTCCTCGAAATCTGCGCTGCAACGTGTGTTATCATGAATGGGTGTAAGCAATGGCTTACATAACAATCTCTGGCCATCCAGGGAGCGGAACCAGTACGCTCGTACAGTTGCTCAGTGATGCAAAAGGCTGGTCGTCCCTCAATGGAGGCGAATTGTTCCGAAAGGAAGCAAAAAGACGTGGCCTAAGTTTAGCTGAATTTGGGCAAATGTGCAAAGACAACCTCGATGTTGATCGGGAACTTGATGCGCTTCTCAAAAAAGAAATGCTCAGAGATGATGAACATGCTCCATCTATCGTTGAAAGTCGATTGGCCGGGTGGTGGGCTTTTCAACTGAATCTCAATATTCCAAGGATTTGGCTTGAGGTCGACGAACGTGAGCGAGCAAATCGGGTCCACGATCGAGAAGGAGGCTCAATTGATGATATTCTTGATGCAAGTCGAGAACGAGCGAATGTTGATGCACAACGATTCTTAGAATTGTACAATCTTCTTCCTGAACAGAAAGAGCCATACACGCATATTCTCGATGCTAGCAGCCTAAATCCTCAAGAAGTGCTGGCCCAGGTTCTTACAATTGTGGAGGAGTTCTGATGTCTGGAATTATCGAATTGGATAAAGAAGCAAAAACAGACGATGCTATTGGAGCATATCCTGATCAAAAATCAATCGAGCAACGTCTCGAGTCTGGATTCTTTCTCCTCGACAAAGGAGCAGGTCCAACCTCGCATCAAGTTGCTGCATGGGTACGAGACATGCTTGAATTGCCTCGTCTGGGACATGGGGGTACCCTTGACCCATTCGCAACGGGCGTACTTCCTCTCATGGCTGGTAAGGCTATGCGCTTGACAAAGCAAATTCTTGAACATAACAAAACTTACATTGCCGTTTTTTCCTTCAAAAGTGAAGTTGACCAAGAAGCGTTGAGCGACGTCATGGAGCAACTAAAAGGGCGTATTTACAACGTTCCACCAGAAATTTCAGCTGTTCGTGTTCAAGTGCGAACACGAAAGATATACGATTTCACTCTCCT
>JAYXXD010000089.1:0-5239 GCA_036019775.1 Thermoplasmatota archaeon | reverse complement strand
ACAGGACCGCTTCGAATTGAACCAATTCGAAGAAGCCCACGTATCAAAAGGGGAGCCAATGCTGCAAGAACAAAAACACCAGCAAAGACTTGTACCAATCCAATGATGATGAAGGAGAATTCATTCGGGGTTAAGTCCGCTCGAACCGGATCGACTGAGGATGGTAACGCTGTCCAAATCAGTAAGAACAGACCAATCATACCAATCGTCCTTCGAGGTGCATCTCGATACGTCGGCAATGAACCATTTGACGTTCGTTCCGCCCGGAATACAGGCAATATCCAGAAAAGTATGGGGCAAACCAAAACCACAATTGAGCACCCCAAGACAATCCAGACACTGTGAGCCAAACTTCCGCTACCAAGAAGGAACAGTCCAGCGCTTAAGAGAACCATTCCGAGGGCGCCAATCACAAAAAGATAAACGCCCCATGGCACATATTTCGGTACGCGTTGAGGCACATCCTTCAAAGCATGCACAATGATCATCCTTGAGGACCACAATGCTGAGGCGAACAACGTTAGCATGGCGATATGAAAGCCCCAAAACCAGCCAGCAAGGAGGGAAGATGATTCAACGTGGAATGAAAAGACATCGGCTCCGGCACTTGCAAATACGCTGGAAAATCCGATTCCAATAAACCAAGCAAGGCCGACACCAAGGAATGAGCCGAGAGCACATCCAATTGATGCAGCAAGAGCGCCTTCTACCATTGCAACATAACGCAGGTCTGAACGAGTCATCCCAAGTGCCCGAACTGTAGCGTATTCTTTTTGTCGCACATCGATAAGCATCGTAATGATGGTTACAACAAGCAAAATGCCTGCTGCGATTGTAAATGAACCGAAAACCAGGAACATCGCACTCAAAACGCCTGAAGAAGCCTCGGCTTGCTCAAGCGCATCGAGTTTGACAGCTTGCACTGTTAAAGACAACTCATCGAGGCCAACAAGAGAATCCAAATGCTCCTCAATGGCGTTTCGTTCAGGTTCGGAAACGTTACTAAAAATCAACATTGAACGTTGACCTAGATCCGCAGATGCTAGAGCTTCTGCATCGGACATGTTGATCAATCCAAGGATGACGGGGTCCAAATCCGAAAGTGACGAAAGGCGTTCGTCATCAACAAACGAGCCATTGATGACAAGATCAAGCGAGTCATCCGAACCAAAGGCATATTGGAACAACCCCGAAGCGGTTATGTTGCCGTTATCAATGGTTGAAAGAGGTTCCATCCGTTGTCCGATTTGAATTTCCCCTTGTTGAACAGCCAGCGTCGAAACATCACCGGCAAATGCGAAGAACATTTGTGGAAGTGTACCAAATCCGCCAGCATCCGAAAGGATTGGTAATCGTATTGAATGGATTGAGGCGTCCAATGTGGAGCGAAGACTCAATCCATATTCCTCAATGCACCATGCATGTGATTGATTGTATTCTATACCTAAATCTGAACACACATCCGGTGTAAGTGACGACTGAAGTGGCCACTCATTTGAATTGATTTCAGCAAAAGGTTCCTGAAGATTCAGTGTTGAGCGTTTGTAGTAGGATTCAGTGAGAATTCCCTCAATTCGGAGGTACAACCATTCTTCGCTCTGTATCAAATCCCAGGCGAGAACTGTTGATGGCATATCAATCTCCAGTGGAATCGATTCTTCACTTCCATCGCCCAAGTCCCCTGACCAGAGGGTTGCTGAATCATCATCTTCAAGTGCATACCATTGAGATGAATTGGAGGAAACTGCAACAATGTTTCTATCCTCCAACAGGTACTCAGTCTCGTCGTCATTCGAAACGTTACCAACAACGAGACCTTGACCGTATGCCGCAAATCCGAATCCATTGTGAATCGATACATCACTGATGATTTCCCCATCTGGAACTCGCCAAACCCAAGCGGTGTTGTTGGCCTCAAAGCCATAACCAGCGGCACCCCAATGCCAAAGTGCTTCATTCTCAAGAACAAGACCGTTTAGATCACCATCTGCAAGAGTAAGGAGATTGGAAGATTGTGATTCCAGTTGAACCAAAGGAACCTGGAGAACTTCCATCATACCCGCTTGTGTTGTTAGAGCAGACCGGTTCTCAGCCAAACTATGGACAATTCGTGGTGAAAGACGCCCAAGGCCGTTTGTCGATGCGATTGTCACTGCATCGCTTTCAGCAATCATTTGCAATCCAGATTCGTCAACTCCAATGCTTTGGTTTAATGCTTGAACGAGTTCATCCATAATCGGTTCAACTGCGGAGCGTACTTCTTCGACTCCTTTGAGGGAAACTCGGATTGATGTGACATTTCCTTCAGATTGTTGCCACGATTGGGCGCTGAGAAGGTCGGTAAACACCGCTGGTGATGTTGTTCCTGCAAGTTGTCCCTGGCCATCCATGTCAACGATTTGGTAAATGGTAAAGTTCTCTTTGATTCTCTCGATTCCATTCTGGTTGCGAACGGACCACTGAAACTGGATTTCGTCGCCTGAACGGACTTCAAGTTCATCAGCAAACTTCTGATTTACCACAACTTGAGGTGTTTCAGCAAATCGGTTGATCTCCTCCAATTCAAACCAAGTCAATCCATTGTTCTCAGAGCCTATTCGGACATCGTCTCTGTGCTCGAGAGCAAACCATGGGACGCTTGGATTGGCTATACCCTCTGAGGTCACGACTGCTGTTGAAAGTACACGCCCGGCCTGAAACCCTTGGATGCCATTCAAATTCGCCTCTCGAAGATCATCAACAATCGATTGAGGTATTTCAGTAACTTGCCCAACGCTCGAATCGTAGCCTGAGATTAGAACATCGGTGTCACCCCAGGCAGCTTCAACTTCTTCACGAACCGTTTGATCGAGAGAATCTCCCACAATCAGAGAAGATGAAATGATTGCAGAACCGATCATCAAGCCTGCAATGAGCAAGGCGGCCTGGCGTTTTCTTCGTAGAAGCTGTTGCCATGCAAGGCGAAATCCAAGGAGACGCCTCGATGAAACGAGCGCCTGAATTCCGAACAGGCTCAAGACACCGAACATCAATCCTCCAACCAATGATGTAACTGAGGCGTAGCCCAACCAGTCTAGGACGAGGAATGAGAGAATCCCGTCACCGAACGGAACGATGAGAATGAGGATGATTGCTCCGGCTGAACACTCCTTACGGAGACCATAGGCTGCTATACCTGCTCCAGTCACAAGGAGAAGTCCAAGGAGCAGAAGGAGCAACAAAACTACTCCTCCTCTTTCGATTCCTCAAGAAATTGTCCGTCCGCCATGTATCGAATTGAGTCGCATTGTTTTGCTATTGATTCATCGTGTGTTACGATGAGAAACGTCGTGTTTCCGACACTGCACAATGTTCGAAGGAGTTTGATGATGGAAGCGGATGTGTCTGCATCAAGATTCCCGGTTGGCTCGTCACAGAGAACGATTGTAGGACGATGAACGACAGCGCGAGCTATCGCAACCCGTTGTTGTTGCCCACCTGACAATTCCGCAGGCCTGTGTTCAAGACGATCCCCCAAGCCAACGGCAGACAGTGCCTTGGTTGCTTCTTGCCTTGCTTGATTTGCAGGCATGCCTTGAATCAACAACGGAAGCTCGACGTTTTCAAGTGCTGTCATGACAGGGAGTAAGTTGAATTCTTGGAAAATGAAGCCCATGTGTTTACCACGAACCCTCGTTCGCTCATCATCGGTTGAACCATACAGATTCTCTCCATTGATGTTGACTGACCCAGAATTTGGTTCGTCAATCCCTGATAAAACATTGAGCAACGTCGTTTTACCACAGCCCGAAGGACCCATAATCGCTACCATGGAGCCGTGGTCTATGGACAACGATACGTCTTGAACTGCTTGTATCACACTCTCTCCAGATTCGTACAATTTCCAGAGTCCTTGCGCTTGTAGGGCAGACGACATATAGTTCCATACGGCTGCGTATTGATAAACTACCGCATCAACCTCTATCCATGTCAGACGGATACGTGCGCATCCTCGCTTTCGGACCAATCGCTGAAGCCATCGGTTCTCGAACCATGAAAATCGAATGGCGTGAAAACCTAAGCATTGAACAGATCGTTTACGAACTTGATGTTGGACATTGGATTGGTCAAGGCTTAGCTGTTGCACTCAATGGAGAGAGGTGCCCTCTGGACATCCACTGTCAACGAGGCGATGAAGTAGCACTCCTTCCACCAGTTTCTGGTGGTTAATCCAACCGAAGTTCTTCACAACTATGGCAAGTCTTGAAAGCCTCAGCGTATAGGGGTATGCGGGGAACAGCATGGCCTTTAGTCCCGGACCACTTGAAATCGTTATTCTGCTTGGAATCTTCTTCATACTCTTCGGAGCAGAGCGCTTACCAAAGATGGCCAATGCTCTTGGTCGCTCAAAGGGTGAATTCCATAAAGGCCTCAATGAGGCGACGACTCTTTCCACCGTTACCGATTTGGAAGCGGGCGGAAAGACACCGGACCAGGTGCTGATGGACCGTGCTAAAGCAGTTGGAATTGATCCTGCGGGCATGGCTGTTGACGAACTTGAAAAGAAAGTCACAGCTCTTGAAGCGCTCAATGATGAAGAGTGATTACGCTCGCTTAAGTTTCATCGGCGAGCCACAACGGTCACACTCTTTGACATCATCTTTTTTGGAACGGCGTGCATCGTTTGAAATCGTCTCTGTTTGCCGACATCCAATACAGCGGAGAACCCATTTCCATTGTTTGTTTCCACCCGTCGTAAGGACGCCTTGGACATGGATTCCCGCTTCTCTCGCCACGTTTTTCATTCGATAATCATCCGTGATCAACTCTGTATTGTTAACGAGAGCTAGAGCAAGAAGATCGATATCGACATCTGAAAGGCGTGGAAGATCACCCGTTTTCGCTGCAATCTCATGAATGACTTGGCGTTCATTCTCAGTTGCTGTTTGCCAATCCATCTGCAATCCTTCGATCAAAAGATAGCGCTGTTCGTCAACTCTTTCCAACTCTTCATGCTGAAGCACCGAAACAATTTGCCCACGGCATCGGTCAATTGGCCAGTGAAGCAGTGCTGAAGTATCGAGGACGGCCATACCCAAAGGGTGTGGAATGCATGTAAAGAAGACGTCGATAACCCATAGCCTCAAGAAGACGATTCAGTACCTTCATCCATGATTGGGGAAGAATTCATCCTAGATTTCTTCAACCAGTTCGGCCCATTTGCTCTCGCACTGCTCTCGTTTACCGAGGCCATCATTCA
>JAYXXD010000088.1:0-5260 GCA_036019775.1 Thermoplasmatota archaeon | reverse complement strand
GAAAGTCTCGAACTAACGGCTGCACGAACAATTCCTTACTTGGAATCCGTGCTTTTGCCAGCCTATGAACAAGGGAAGAATCTCTTTGTTGCAGCTCATGGAAATTCTCTTCGAAGCATCATCATGCATCTTGAAGGATTGAGCAAGGAAGAAGTTCTTGGCTTGGAAGTGCCTACCGGTGTTCCCATGATGTATGAATTGCATAATGGTGTCTGGAATCGAACCATGGGGTGATGTCATGCTTCTTGATTGGCGATTCGATGGATTTCCTGGGCGTGTTCTTTGGGTCGATCTTACCAATGGAACGCTTGAAGCCAAGGAAATACCACACGATTGGTTGATTGAATCCATGGGTGGTAAAGGGCTTGCAACTCGTTTGCTCGTTGAATGGGATACTACCGACTATGAGGCAGCCATGCAACTCCGGCACCCTGTTCTCGATCGAGTTGATGTTGCCCGCCATCCAACCAATCCCCTCCTGTTCATGACGGGTCCATATCAAGCAAGCACTGTGGGTTCATCCGGCCGAGCTGTCGTTGTCACTCGCTCTCCACTGACCGATTTGTACATTGATACGTACATCGGTGGAAACATCGGCCATGTCCTTCGTCAAGCGGGATGGGATGGATTGTTTATCACTGGCGCATCAGAGAAGCTCTGTCGCCTTGAGATTGTTGACGGTCATGCGGAATTACATGAAGCAACGGAGTTGCAGGGAATGACCACTTGGCAGGTTGAGCAAACGCTTGATGGAAAAGGAGAGTGCCTTTCAATTGGACCTGCAGGTGAACACGGAGTCCGTATTGCAAGTCCGCTGACAGCTGGTCGCAGAGCTGCAGGTCGGGGCGGAACCGGAGCAGCATTTGGCTTCAAGAATCTCAAAGCTGTGACTGTCAAATCCACGACAAAACAAAACGTGCGATTTGCGAGTGAAGCCAGTCTGAAATCTGCGGTCAAAGTTCAACGTCAGGAAATGGGATTGCGGCGACGTTCAGGCGACCCGTTCTATGCCTTCGGAACAAGCCGAGGGCCACTTTATGCCTCAGAAAACGGTCGTATGCCGACTGCCAATTACAGTTCGACCAACGCAATGATTCCACAATTTTCTGAATTGAAAGTCAGTGGCGGACAAGGTGGAGTCGTACCGACCTTTGGAACACCCGTGACCATTACAACCAAACTCGATGCGCATGAGTTGTCCGGTGAACACTGGCACGAGTCCTTACCAGATGCAAAACAATCTGCGTGCTGTGCCCCATGCCCAATCGCTTGTGAAGCAGCGGATCGGCCAACGATTGATGGAGAGAAGATACGAAAACGTCCTGTCCATCTGGATCGAGTTGATCGTCCAGAATACGAAACACTCGCCATGCTCGGTTCGAACTTGGGACTGACCAGTTCTCTCGATGTTATGGATGGAAATGATGCCTGCAATCGTCTTGGTATTGACACGATTTCGGGTGGAGCCGCTTTGTCCATCGTTTGCGAACTTGTTGAACATGGCTGGCTTCCAGAGAATTGGCCCGACCATTTCCATGCACCTTTTGACTTCGGTCGATACAAGCAAGGTGATGTTGTGCCTTGGCAATTTGGAATTCCGGAACTACCACCTCTTGCCCTAGCAATGTTGGCAAATGCTCAAACTAGACCTGATGATTTGTTTTCCGTTCTCGGGGCTGGAGCAGTAGCGTTTTCTGAATATGTTGAGCGTGTTACGGGCCATCCTGCAACCAAATTGACAGCACATTGCAAAGGCCTCGATTTACCTGCATGGGATCCTCGCGGAAAACGAGGAAATGCCATGGCCTACATGACTGCAAATGTAGGCGCATCGCACATGCGTGCTGGATACAAGGAACCAACAGGTTTGCCGAACGCATCTGCTGTAGATTTGATGGAAGAATTGATTGAAAGTCAAAACAGCATCGTAATTCGAGATTCCATGATTTTGTGTGCCTTTGCGAAGGGTGCAACACCAGATGAAGTCATGTTGGATGCATGGAATGCTATCACGGGTGATGACGCAACTTGGGACGATTTGATGCATAGGGCAAGTGTACAATGGGATTTGGCACGAACATGGAATGTCGAGCATTGGCAGCGAATTGGTATTGAGCCAATGGAAGCAGACCTCCTCTCATGGCGCTTACGCAAGGAACCAATCCCTGCTGGTGTTGCGGCAGGAATGGTCTCGTTTGTTAATGATGAGGACGAAATAGCCTGCATGGAGAAATACTATTCATTAAGAGGATGGCAAAGTAATGGAGCCCCATAAAGGGGGGAGTAAATGCATCCTACACTTAGCAAGGCAGTGTTGTTGGTACTGCTCATTGCATCTCCATGGCTGCTTGTTCAAGGATGGGTTTTTGTTGGTGCGCAAGACGAATCCATCACAACAATGTCGGAATGTTCTGATGGAAGTGCGAATTGTGCTCATCTTGGTGGGAATGCAAATTACCGAATGGACTCAACATCAACAATGATTGAACAACCAATAGAAGAAATACGACTAGCATTGACGGATTACATCACAGAATACGATTGCGAAATACTGGTCGAGGATACCTCCGATTCAGTATATTTTGTCCACTTTGTTGAACACACACCGTTTTGGCTCTTCCCAGATGATGTTTTAGTAATGATTGAAGTGATCGATGAAGGGTCGGTTGAGATTGAACTCCACTCACAATCGCGACTAGGTCTTGGTGATATGGGTGTTAATCCAGAACGACTCGAACGGATATACGATCAACTCGTCTCTTGAATCAAGTTGTCCCAACCATAGGGATAACCGCTTTCATCGATAAGGAGAACATTCACACCGAGTCCTGACTTGTGGAAAGCAATCAACTGGATGTCATGAATAGCATGTCCTGTTGGAGCAACGCCTAGAACTGGAAGCTCTTTCTTCGAAAACCACGAGCGCTTGGTTTTCATCGCATGATCTGTTCCAAGACTTCTTCTCGTACCATCAACATCATCAAACCACGGAAGAGGCCCCTCGGGAGAAAATCGAAGTCCAAGAATCATGTCAACGCCCGTTGTCTCCTGAGCAGCATCAGTATCTGCGCCACTGGGAATAGCAGGTGCATTTGGGTGGGTATGCAACCAATGCGTAAATCGACCTGCTCTCGAACCACGTTGTCCTGAAAACAAGTCGTCCGTCCACTCTTCAGGAAGATGATGAACGGAAAACGAGTCACCTCTGTTGACGACGTGTGCTTCTTTGATGACATAACCTTGTCCTCCGAAAAGATTGGAGACATGTTCCTGACCTTCAAAGGCAGTTTCGACTTCATCGATGTTTTTCCGATTCGCATCGACATCGATTCCGACAAGAATCTCGTCGGGAAGTGATTGCAGCGCCCAAACAACAATATCACGGAAAAGAGGTCCTGGGAGATGCAATTGAGCAGCATAGGCATGCTTCATCGAGTATGATTCAGCGTTGTAGGAACGCATCGCCTCAACCAACCAAGTTTCGACCACGTACATTCCACTGCATCATCCTTCATCAAGGAGCGCCTTGAGGAGAATCTTTGAAGAATCTGGAGTGCAAGCGCTTTTCATGGCGAAGAAGAAACGAGGTGGCTTTGGCCGATTCCTCGGCGCTCTCACTGGAACGCCATATGAACGACTTCTCAAGCAAGTTGAGAAACTTGCAAATGAGCATGCAGATGATGAGCGTAAACTAGCAAAAGTGCTCAAAAAGCTTGTTGACGTTGTTGGAACTGCTTATGAAGAAGAGGAGATTGATGAAGATGAGCACGATCTTGTTCTCGAAGCCATTGAGGAAGTTGATCCAAAAGGACGCTCATTTCCGAAATTCGCTGAAGAAGATGCATTTTATGCAAACGATGCACCAGACGCTCCTGATCTCAATCTTGGCAAGCGAAAGAACTTGGATGAGTTAATGACTGCATCTGGTAAAGAATTCACTGGAAGTTTCGGCCGAGACGAATTCGATGAATTCAAAGCGCGAATGACTGAAGATTTCTATGCAGATTCGGATGAAGCCATTCAAGCAGGCGACCATCACGCTACAATTCGTACCGAGAATCGAGTGTTTGCAGATGAAGAAGATGAACTTCAAAATGTGAAGGCAATGATATCCCAAGAGTCCGGACTTGTTGATCCAGCCTCAATCGAAGAAGAAGAGGAAGAATCATTTGAAGATGATGAAAATTACTCCATCGATGAAGATGGAACTGAGTGGTTTCAAGATGATGATGGCTACTGGTGGTATCGGCCAGAAGGTGAACCGGATTGGTTACCTTGGGAAGAAGATGAAGACTGACCGAGTCGATCTACAAGTGGCATTCAACGCCTACTGCTGATGATTCTTCTGGGATGGGTTGTTGTTCCCACCATGGTGGTGCACAGAACCAAGCCTCATGATCAACAGGTCGGTCGATAAGTGGTAATCCAATGGTCCCACCTTCGATGGAAAGTCCTCCAAAGGGATTGGTTGCACATGGACCTGGAAGGTAATCTTCACCAGTTTCTGTTAGTTCAATGCGCAAGGAATGACCAGCTGGAACAATAACATCGAGTGGATTGAATTCCATCAACATCGTATAGGAAGAAAACGGTGCGACTGGATTTGCATCGTATCCACCGTCTCTGTAACGGATGTCCATGGTCGCATGACCGAGTCGAAGATTAATCGTATCATCGTAGAGCGTAGCAAAGATTTGACCGCCATTGCAGCCTTGTGTTGAAACGTCGAGATGCAATGTTGGTAATCCCGAAAGATGGAGGCCATCTTCGTAGACTTGACTTGTGAGTGTTACAGATCCACCTAGCCCATTGACAACACCATCACCATTCCACTCCGTGCCGATTTCTTCCATCTGCCACGTCATATCTGCAGGAGGCCACGTTTCCTCAACGTGCCATTGACCATCCTGCGTTTGAATCTGAACCATTGGTTCGGGTTCGTCACCAATGCCCTTGAGATAATATTCGAACCAAACGTACAATTCAACCGCCCAATCCATTCGGGTCATGTTTGGATAGGCTTCGGCACCATAACCACTGCTGAGTTCACTGTGTCGGTCGGGTTGATCCGCATAGTTGTGGGCCCATTGGCCTGCGATAGCCCGTGCATTGATTCCAGCATCGCGTAAAAGTTGGTAGGTCGGGAAGGCATGGTATGGATCGACGTTCCAATCTTGAAGACCCCAGACCAAGTATACGCTACCTCGATAGTTTTGCAAGACATCAGGAAGATGGCGACGCTCGTCCCAATAGTCGTTCC
>JAYXXD010000087.1:0-5434 GCA_036019775.1 Thermoplasmatota archaeon | reverse complement strand
GGTTTCCTTCGACGGTAGCACCTCGGTTTCGTAAGATTCGAATAATCCATTTTCGTTGCCAATGTTTGTTCATGGGCAATCGAAGACCGAGGAATAATTTCCCGGACATATGTCCATTCTTATCGATTCGAATGGTACGCTTCTTCAAGTGAACAGCGTGTGGAAGTCGAGTGAATTTTTCTTCACAATCAAATGAATGATGCGACCCTGGATACACATGCAAAGCGGCATTCGGCAGTTGCGGTAAAAGACCTTCAACAAAATGAACGGGTGTCCAATCATCGGATTCTCCATGAAGAATTAATTTTGGAGATTCAGTCCATTCTTTCACATCAGGTCGGATATGCGCTGCAGGATAGAATGAGAGATGAGCGTCGAATGGATTCCCGAGAATCTCAACGATGGGATTCCATGCTGAATACAATGCCACAGTCCCACCAAGGCTCCAGCCAGAGATACCAATCTTGCCAATCTTAGGATTTTGTTCTAGGACTTCACGGGCTCGAAATGCGTCAACAAGCATCATTGCATGTGTTACTGAGAGTTGATCGTCAACCGTAGTATCGATTGATCTCGATATGAATGAGTTGATTTTGCAAACTGCAAGACCAGCATCGAGCCAACCATTGATGTGATCCTGATGATGGTTGGCCCAACCTAAACTTCCATGGAGAGCAATTACACATCCGAACGGTCCTTCACCTTCCGGTAAATACAATTCACAATCAACAGTTGTTTCAGGTGTTTTCTCCAGACGAGTAAGTATTTGATGAAGCTCAAATGGGGAGCGAGATTGTACCTGAAATCGCTCGACCACAAACATCGCTAGAGTGTTTAACCTTTCAAGTATAGGCCGATATTATCTCCAAAGTTATCATATCAAGAGATTGCTAGTCTTCCCCTCATACACAATATCTTGTACCAAAATGCTCGTACCGGGATACTATCTGCAAATACCATGGTATGAACTCAATCATCTTTGGTTCCAGTCGGTAACAACAGAGTCTTGGATGTAATTTTGATTTGGACCCTGTTGAGTCTGAGTGTTATGTATGTGGATTGTTGGATTAGCTGAGTTGTGGTTTGTTGAATTAATTTGGGCAACTCCAGTTGGCTGAAGAATTTGATTAGAATTAACTATTGATGGAGTTGACTTATCAATTTCAGATTTGTAAGTTGCATGAAATCTCGCGAGAAGCGATGGTTTTGCGTATGGGGAAGCGATGTTCATTGCTTCTCGATATTCCCCCATAGCTTCCAATGCCGCTGACCTTTCCATTTTCATTCTTCGTCTTAGAAAAAATATCAAGCTAATTAACCAAAAAGGTGCAACAGTAACACTCGTGTTAATTAATACCCATGGAAAAATGTCGAACACAAAATGATCTATGACACCAGTTATGATGAGTACACAAATTAATACACCCATGTGTATGAGGGTTAAATTGAATCGATTTCTTGATTCGTCTAACAATTCTTGCAAAACAAGATAGTTTCTCACAAGTATTCCTAGTTACAATTGAATAATAATCTTTCTTTTACGAAACCGGGAAACTCAACACTTCGTTCCGTACAATCCTACGCAATATCGGAGTGCTCGTACCGGGATTTGAACCCGGGTCAAAGGAATGAGAGTCCTTTATGATGGGCCACTACACTATACGAGCGTGGTAGTTCTGCCTACATCGACCTCTATTTAGAAATGGCGTCCTGCAAAATTGAAATTTCGTTCACTTTTCGTTTCCCATGGAACGGAATGAACGGTGCACTGAGAGATGTTTTTACTTTCACTTTTCATTTAGGTCTCGTTTTTCTCTTGATATACGGCCGCCTGTGAATCTTGCTTCATGAACAACAACGTTCCAACAAACTTTGCTGACCTTACAGCAACGCAAAACGGTACTGAGGAACCGCTCTGGTACCACCGAACAACAACAGTGTACGCTTCTGCTAATGGAAAACTTCCTGATCGAAGTAAGGACATGACGTGGACGCCTTGGCACCAACCAGGCCAAGCAACGACCGCCAACTTCACAGCGAGCATTCGTAGCCTCATCAAGCGAGCAGGTCTCCGAGGTGAGGCCTGATGTCGAGAACCAAGCGTTTGCGAGAGGCAATCGATCAATACCTCGAATCGGTTGAAGAGGCAAATACCAACGACATCCTTGACCATGTCAACCAACGCTTCCGTTGGGGAGCTACCATGAATCAACTCGGCAATGTTCTTGCACGTGATCGTCGATTCATCAAGGTTGGATTCGACGAAAACACCGACATCGGTGGATTCCGAATGCGTGTTTGTGTTTGGGCTCGCGCTACCGCCTGAAAGAAAAGGAACAAGTGTCAACGCCTCTTGGCAGGGGTATGGCCAACAAACTTATTGCATCCATTCAGTTGATGCGAATCAAGAATCTTGGTCTTGCATTCATTGCTACTCCTCTAGGAGCTGCCTTTGCTTTGTTGGAGTTTGGCGCACTCACTGCGTATCCTGAAGTTGCGCTTGCTACACTCTCGGTCTTGTTCTTCATGGCTGCTGGAAACGCCTTGAACGATCTAAGCGATATCGAAATCGACAAGGTTGCTCATCCAAGCCGTCCATTGGCGCAAGGCACTTTGAGTACTTCTGAAGCAAAATTGCTCATCGGGTTCCTCTCATTCCTAAGTCTTACATCACTCGCAGGTTGTTTGTATCTGATGGAAGGATCTCAAATCTACACCGGAGGGATTTATGCACTCGCTGTACTCCTCATGCTCACCTATGATCATGGCCCTCGTACCAAAGAGATGGGATTGATTGGCAACATTGCGATATCAGTTCTAGTCGCCGCTGTCGTCCTCTACGGTTCATCTTCTATAGAGGGATTAGGTGCTGCTTTATGCTGGTATGTCGCAGGTGTAGTCTTCTTTGTGAATCTTGCTCGAGAGATCATTAAAGATTGTCAAGATATGGAAGCTGACAGTGATTCAAGACAAACTCTACCAATGAAAATTGGAAGGGAGAATAGCCGAATGGTGGCCTATGTATTGACCCTGCTAGGCATTGTTTTCCTTTACATTCCATATTGGCAAGGACCATTTTTGTTCGGTCAATTGTTGTTTCAATCTCCAGGCATTTTCATTTTGATCAGCTTGAATGGACCAATGTGGAAAGGTGAAGATTACAAGGTTGCTACACGGCTTCGAGTAGCCATGCTGCTCGGACTTGCTGGCTTTATTGCGACTATTCTAATCTAAACAAGACCCATGAATTCGCCCATTGCATCCCATGCTTCAGGGGCAATAAAGTAGCATAACAAGGACATTTGAGCCCACATTCGATTCTCTGCTTGATCAAAGACAATTGACTGGTCATGATCCATCACCCAATCAGTAACTTCATCACCTCGGTGTGCTGGAAGACAATGCATAAACCTCCATCCATCGTCCATACCTGAAACCATTTCTTCATTGACTTGATATCCAGAAAACGATTTCATTTTGTCTTCAAGGTGTTCTTCTCCCATTGAAATGAACACATCGGTGTAAACAACATGAGCATCCTTTACAGCTTCTTTTGGATCCACTGTTCGTGTTAATTCAGAGCCGTGCTTCGTTGCATAGGATTGTGAACGTTCAACAACATCTTCGTCTGGTTCATAACCTTCGGGTACTGCATATCGAAAATCAATTCCAAGCATTGTGCATGCTAACATGAGATCATGGAGGACATTGTTTCCGTCACCTACCCAAGTGACGATGAGATTCTCTCTGTCATCGAAATGCTCCATTACGGTCATGAGATCAGCTGCTGCTTGACATGGATGATGCTTGTAGGATAACGCATTAAGGACAGGTACAGTCGCATATTTGGCGAGTTCTTCAACATCTTCATGCCCATAACATCGGTAAGTCATACCACCGAGAAATCGAGAAAGAACTTGCGAAGTATCTCCAATTGTTTCTGATTTTCCTAACTGGATGTCGTTCTTGAGCAGCGTCAATGCATTTCCACCGAGTCGGTGAATTCCAACTTCAAAGGATACTCGGGTTCGTGTTGATGGCTTCTCGTAAATTGATCCAATGGTCATCGTATCAAGAGGCATAAAGTTGAGAGCAACCTCATCACCCTGCTTCCATAGGCGTTTGAATTCGATTGCCCACTTCAGAATTTGTTCAAAATCGTCTTTTACGTCATCGATGGCAAGTAAGTGGTTGACCATGGTGGATGGTTAACGAGACAGATTACAATGTTTTTCAAACGAAATCGTCCACGTCTTTCTCGTGTTCTATGTCGCTTGCAAATCCATCGCGAGCATCATTCATACCGCCGAACATCGCTTGGGCGAAGGTCAGAATGTCTGCCAATCCTTCCTCGAGTTCACTCGATAGAGGCGTTAATCCAGGGCTTTGAGCAAACTGCTGCATCAACCGCAGTTGGTTGATTGCAAATTCTGTACGTTGGCCACCAGCCTCATCGTACAGAGCCATCTCAAGAATCTCGAGGCGTTCTGACCATTCGAGAATCTTCTCCAATTCATCCGGATCGAGAAGATCACTTTTCGACAAGAAATTCTTTGTTGGCAATCCGAGACGGAATTCAACAATTGAAGAAAGAAGCATTTGTGAAACGAAGCCAGATGGTGAACGCGATAGCATTGGGTCAAATAAGTAAATTATTGCTGACTGGTCTCGACCGAGAACTTCGATGAGATGATTGCTCGCTTCTCTGAAGGCAAAAAGTTCGACTTGGCCTGGTGTATCAATAATCATCATTTCTCCAGTCAGTGAATGAAGTTGTTCCGCAACATCTCCAGCTTGCGAAGCAAGAAGATCAGCGGCGAGAATTTGAGCTCCGTTCGGTCCAAGATCGTATTCCATCATGACTTCTGTTAGAGAAATCAAATCACGAACATCAAATTCAGCATCGTAATGGACACGCTCAGCTCCTGGGTCGAGATTTACGGCAATAACATCCGTTTCAAGAAAACGAGACCAACGCTGGAACGAAGTCACAAGTGACGATTTTCCAGCACCGGCAGTACCAACAACAAACAAAACGGGAGGAGTCCCACTATCTTGGCCGACCATGATTCATCCTCCAACCCAATGTACATGAACTCAACGCTGAAACTTTCAAAACAAGCAAAACTATCCAACAGAACGGTTATGTGCTAGACTTCAATGGAAAGGTTACAGTTCGCCATGTGGAGGAGAGAAAATGACTGACGAAGATACAAACAAACCTGATGCACCACCGGGCATGCCGCCTATGCCACCAATGCCACCAATGCCACCAATGCCGGAAGCACCTCCTGCACCGACAGGCATGCCACCTATGCCTCCAATGCCAGAGGCACCACCTGCACCGCCAGAGATGCCACCTATGCCACCTATGCCAGAGGCACCACCTGCACCGCCAGAGATGCCGCCTATGCCACCTATGCCAGAAGCGCCT
>JAYXXD010000086.1:0-5464 GCA_036019775.1 Thermoplasmatota archaeon | reverse complement strand
GTCATCCTTCTTGCGCGAGCATCGGATGAACTTGATTCTGCTTGCCAGGAGATTCAGTCTGACTCCCCAACTTCGTTTTCACTTGCATGCGATCTATCTCAACCCGAATCCATCGATGCCGCTGTTGAATCTCTGCAAGATCTGGATGCCATCGATGGTATTGTTCACAATGCAGGGATTATTTCACCAATTCAGTCGATTTATGATGCAGATAATTCGCAATGGGAACGAAGTTTATACGTAAACATTGTCGGAGTGCAGCGATTAACAAAAGGTCTCTATCAACAAATGAAAGCTTCAACGCACTGTCGAGTAACAACCATTTCGAGTGGAGCTGCATTACGCCCTCTTCATTCATGGTCAGCCTATTGCGTTTCAAAGGCTGGACTGGACATGTGGTCTCGGTGTTTGGCAGAAGAAGGTGCGAAACACGGGATAACATCGATTGCGATAGCGCCAGGAATCGTCGATACAGATATGCAACTTGAAATCCGATCCTCAAGCATTGAAGATTTTCCTTTGGTGGAATCATTCGCTGGATATCATCAAGACGGACAACTGAGCAATCCAGATGATGTAGCGAGTCAATTGCACAATCTCATCGTAAACCATACCTCGGAACAGTCCGGAAAGCGATTTGATGTCCGTGAACTCTAAAATCCGGATACAGCGAACCGAACTGTCATAAGCCACCACCTCAGCGTAGGTTCATGCCAGGAACCGACCGTGTTGAAATTCGAACGCTCAAAGTTGGACGATTTTGTGTTGTTGATGACGAAGCCTACAAGATTTTGAGCATCTCAAAGTCAAAGCCGGGTAAGCACGGTTCAGCGAAGGCAAGACTTGCTCTCGAGAGCATTTTTACTGGAAAGAAAATCTCTCACGTTGGAACCGTAACCGATTCAATCAGCGTTCCGATGATTGAGAAGGGAACTGCGACCGTCACACACATTGAAGGAAACGAAGTTCACGCAATGAACGACCGTGATTATTCGATGATGATCTTGCCTATGCCAGACAGTGAAGCAGGAATGAACATCGATGCTGGTCAAAAAATTATGTGGCAAGAGGCACTTGGCCGCTACATCATCATTCGAGATCATTGAAATCCGAGTGATTTTGCTGCCGAAACAATCATTTCTTCGTGATTTGTTGTTTTCCAACCAGTTTTTTCAATCGTGTTTGAACAATCGTAATGATTGGTTGTACCTAATCCTCTTGTCACCAATCTTGCTTCTTTGATGAAGATCGCCATTACCTTGACAACGATGTTGGGTAATGCCATCGTACGTACCTTGTAGCCATTGGATTTGAGATACCGCGCAATTTGTGGCATCGTAATTGGCGTTGAAGCCATCATTAAGCGTTCACCATCCAATTCATCACGCTCGAGTGCTTCTGCATGCATCCAAGCAACATCACGGACGTCTACTGGAGCGAAACTAATCTTTGGAAAGCCTGGATAGGAGCTCTTGACAATGGATTCAATGATCCGCAAGGATGTGCCTGAACGTCCACTGTGCAAGGGTCCAAAGATGACGTTTGGGTTTACGGTAGTCAACTGAACATCATCATGCTTTGAAGCAAAATCACGAGCGGCTTGTTCTGCCAATGTTTTGCTTTTGGTATATGCAGAAACATCTTTGTCTATATCTGTCCAATCCTGTTCCGTGTAGGTTTGATTTTTTGTCGTTGGTGTTGCTCCTGATATTGCTGCAGTTGATGAAGTAATCACAAACTTACGTATGCCCGAAGCATATGCTTTATTCAAAACTCGAATTGTACCGTCTCGAGCAGGGCCAATCAGTTCCATCTCGTCTTTTGGTTCATAGGCCGAGAACGGAGAAGCTGTATGGATGACAGCATCAATACCATCCATAGCTTCACTCCAACCCTCATCTAAGGTAAGATCCAGAGTGTGAAGTTCAAGTGCTTCTCCTGCATCAAAATCTCCGAGTATGGATTGATGTTGTTCACTTGAGGAACGTGTTGTTCCACGAACAAAATATCCTCTGGATAGGAATTCTTGGGTTACTTGTCGGCCAAGAAATCCAGTGCATCCTGTGACGAGAACACGCTGGTACTTCTTGCCCATAACGAATCCTAAAGGTAATTTGGTTTGAACGTTTGTCGTCAGGAAGGAAACTGATTGCTGAGGAATCTATGCAGGTGCTGTTTTCATAAACCAAGTCGGACATGGTGCTGTTAGGGATACCATGAGTGAGATGGCAACAGCAAGTGACATGAAGACGACAAAGGAAATCATGTCAGCGATGAGCGATGATGACAAGAAAGCCCTCAAGGGATGGTACTTCTTTGATTGGGCAAACCAAGCATATGCACTGACGGTCATGACTGTCATTGCACCAGCTCTCATGGCAGCATTGTACAATACAGCAACTGGTACGCAGTCTGGTGATACCTTCTATGCTTGGGTACTAACATTTTCAATGATTTTTGTTGTCATTACGGCACCGGCATTAGGTGTTATTGCTGACAAAATGCCGATTAAGAAGAAGTTACTGAAATGGTACACAGTCGCTGGAATTTTGTTCACGGCACTGATGGGAGCTGCTCCATATTTCGGTTCGCAAGGCTACATTATTCTCGCTTTGATGTATACGATAGGTACGATTGGATTTACGGGTGGTAACGTCATCTATTACTCCTTCATGCCTTATCTGGCACCAAGAAAATGTCAAGATCACGTTTCAACATGGGGATATGCTTACGGATTCATTGGAGGCTCCTCTCTCCTCATTTTCCATCTCATCGTTCTCTTAGGAACCTCATGGGACACAAATTTCCAAATGGCCATTATCTTCGCAACATCCTCGATTTGGTGGTGGGGCTTTGGTGCGTTGATCTTCAAGTGGACGCCTGAACCAGAAATTCCATCTGAAATGGAGTGGGAAGGGTTTGGAAAAGCCACAATGATGGCTTATGGACAAGTCTTGCAAACCTTCCGAGAAGTGAAGAGATTCAAAGTGCTCGCATTTTTCTTATTGGCTTATTTGCTGTTTTACGATGGTGTCAACACCATTGCAAGCATGGCCAGTGCATTTGGGGAATCGGTTCTTCGCCTCAATCCTAGCATGAACGTTATTCTCCTTTTGACGGTCAACGTTGTTGCGATTCCGATGACGCTGGTTTTTGGTAAACTTGCTGATGTGAAAGGAACAAAATTTGCATTGATGCTTGCATTGCTAATCTATTGTTTCGTTGCTGTGACTGCAGCAGGATTCGCTCCACTTGAGTTGGATCCAACAGCTGATGAGGATGGAGATGGAACTCCTGATGATGCTGAACGCTATGACTTTACCTTCACGTGGGACAATGCTTCGAGCAGTTACAACATGTCAACCTTGTACGACCGTGGATACGAAGGATGGATTGGTGAAACTGCTGAAGGTGATGCAGAATTTAGAGACAATTTCCAGGAATACTTCCCTGATCCTGATTACAGTGTTGGCGATAAGGGTGAGAGCACCATTGCCACCGGACTGATTGTCTGCGTTGTGATTCTTGCCTTCGTTGCAATGCTCGGTGGAGGAATTATGTTCATTCAGAGCAAAGAACTTGGATGGATGGGTGTCGTTGCGATGATTGCAATGGTCTCGATTGCAATATTTGCATCAACTTACCTTGCAGATCAGAAAGTTGCAAAAGAAGACGAAGTCTTGCAGATTAGTGCAACAGATGCCTCTTCATTAGCAACTGCATTCAACAATACGAGTGATCACAGATTCTCGATTTTGTTTGTTGGTGGACCGGAAGCAGGAGAAGCTGAGCTTGGAGACCGTCACCCAACGGTGGTGGACCAAGGAGGTCCTGCTGATGGGTGGGCTACCTTCATGCGAGACAATGTTTGGGAACCTCTCAACATCAGTGTCTCCCTTCAGTGGATTATCCTCGGTATGTTTGTCGGTGTAGCGATGGGTAGTGCTGGTGCACAAGCTCGTTCTATGTTCTCTCAACTTGTTCCAGAGACAAGAACTTCCGAGTTCTTCGGTTTCTTCGGTTTCCTTGGAAAATCTGCTGCAATGATTGGAACCTTCCTCTACGGTATTGCAAGTTCAGTCTTTGACAGTCGTGTCGCCATTCTGACGATCACCATCGTTATTCTTGCAGGTACATACCTCACCAGTCGGGTTGACCTTGAGGAAGGTATCCGTGTTGCTGAAGAAGAAGATGCCCGGGCGAGGGCTGAAGCAGCAGCGAAGAGCGATGCTTGATAGGTGAAACCCATGCGTGGTTTTACTCAGATTCAAGCGGTCTTGTCGGTGTTTATGATTCTCCTGATGGGGGTCGTTTGGGGTTTACCAATTGCCCCAGCAATCTATGTTTTTGATTGGTTGACATCGTTTGGAGCAGGAGATGGAAGTTGGCCTGATCTGTTCTTGATAGGATTCTCTGCTTCGCTTGCCTTCCTCACTTGGGGAATGTTTTTGCTTCTCTTATCGGGAACTCTGCAATTCCTTATTCGAATACGTGTCAAAGATCGAATTGTAGCTCCTCTCGCTTCTTGGACGACCATTCGTTGGGCCATTTGTGGACAATTGCATCGTTCAACACATCCTATTCTGACACATGTAGTTCCATCTTTTTTTGCCAATGCATACTATCGTTTGGCTGGATGCAAAATTGGAAAGAATGTCAACATAAATTCCGATCGAATCAACGATCCTTCGCTCGTTGAACTCGGAGATAATGTGGTTGTTGGTGGTGGTGCGACCTTGAATGGCCACCTTGTCGAAAAAGGAAACATTGTCCTCGAGAAAATAATTGTTGGAAAGAATTCAACCGTTGGGGCTGCAACCATGGTTGGACCTGGTGCACGTATTGGTGAAGATTGTGTCTTAGGAAATCGTGCAGTTCTTCCGAAGCGGAAAACGATTCCTGATGGGGAGATTTGGGCAGGTATCCCTGCACGATTCATCAAAATGTCTCAATCGGATTCGTCCAAATGATGGACATACGTAGGTATGCCTCGCTGATGCGCTTCGTCAGCTACGACCTTGGTCCATTTGCTTTCCTTGCTCAAAAATGCAAGGACATGCGTTGCCGCTTCGAGGAGTTTCTTTGTGAGTTCAAGTGGTGCTTCGTTTCGACCAGAGTCCTCCAACCCAGGTCTGGGTTTGTCCCAGAATTCTGTGAACATGACAAATTCGACATGATTGTTCGTAGCCCAACGTTCGGCCAGATAATCAACTCCACTCGCTCCTCCAACAATAATAAGGTCTGGGTAGCCCTCGATTTCGATCCATTGATCCAGTATTTCCTCGATGACTGAATAGTCATAAAATCGGCTTGAACCTGCGATAACGAGATTGATAATACGTCCATCATCGTTCAAGTCTTGGGCTGCAAGTCGAGACAGTTTCGCCACTCCAGTTGTTCCGCTCATAGTGTTCCATCGCAATCGGTATGAATAAACCCTACGGAATTATTGAAAAATCCGAAC
>JAYXXD010000085.1:0-5493 GCA_036019775.1 Thermoplasmatota archaeon | reverse complement strand
AATCTGTGGATTGGACTTCAGGGGTTGATCCAGCAAGTATTGCATCGATGGCATCCTTCAACTCACTGGTCGTAACTTGTGTCGGGTCTCTTGGGTTGTCATCCATTCGACCGTGATATATGACAACACCATCACCATCGAGTAGGAAAAACTCAGGTGTACGCTGGGCTCCCCATGAGGTTGCAACATCTTGTGTAGCGTCGTGTAGATACGCATATGGCATTCCTTTATCAGCTCGCTTGACCATGTTCTCAAAAGAATCAACAGGGTAATTGTCAGGATCGTTTGAATTGATTCCAACGAACCCAATACCATTGGCGTTGCAATACTCTGCCATGTTGTTCATACGGTCAATACTTGCGATAACGTATGGACAATGATTGCATTCAAAAACAACGACACAACCATTTTTCTTCATTGATTGAGAGAGGGTTGAATGTTTATTTCCGACGTTTTGATTTGCATTTTGAAGATGAAAATCAGGCGCTCTATCTCCGATATTAAGGGGCATATATTCCCCTAACTGAGGTTGTTGATATGTGTTCGCTTATGTTCACGTCGTGGCCAGTTGTTGTTCACATTGTTTCAATCGTTGTCGGGCAAGTGGATGGTCAGGTTCCAAAGCAAGCACACCCCTCCATGCTGCAGTGGCCTGTTCGATGTTGTTTGTAGCATGATAAATAGCAGCAGCTTGCAATCTTGCATCAATATTGGTTCCATCTGCTCGTATGGCCGCTTCAAAATCACTCAGTGCAGCTTCGTGCTTTTCCCAAGCAGAGTACAACATACCACGCTGATGCCAAGCATCACCATAATCAGGTGCGAGTCGTAAAGCTTCATTGATAGGTCCTTCAGCCCGCTCGGGACGGTCTAATGCAAGATAACATGCTCCGAGTTTAGTCAATGCTTGATAGTGATGAGGAGCATCCTCAAGCACAGATAAGAATCCGTCCTTCGCATCATTCCATTCTCCTAATCGTGACTGAGCGTCAGCTCGAGCGAATACTGCAACAGCAAGTTCAGGAGCAAGAGAGAGTAAAATATCAGCATCTTCCTTTGCTTCAACAGCTTTGTCAACTGCAAGATAGCAACTGATTCGATTAAGTCGTGCTCGAATGTGCTTTGGATTTTCATTTAAAGTATCAGAATACATTGCAATAGCTCGCTCAGGATCACCTGACTTTATGGCAATGTTTCCACGAACATATGCAATTGTTGGCCCACGACCTTGAATCTCAGCAGCATCAATGTAGCGTGTTGCAGCATGAACATCATCGAGATCAATCGCCAACAATGCTGCTTCAATTGAACAACTTGAATCCGTATCTCCAAGAAGTCGCTTGGCTCGTGTTAGCGATTCGCTTGCATCGTCGAGATTCTTCATCAATCGCTGAGTGCGTGCTAATCCAAGCCACGCAACTCCAAGCTCACGATTGAGTTGGAGAGCTGCTTGGAACGATTGGATTGCAGAGCCGAGAAGAAGTTGATCCGTTTCTCCTGTTCCGTCACGTTGGCGATCTGCACGGGCTAAGTGGAGACGTCCTTCAACGATGTGAAGTTCAGGATGATCGATGGCTGGTGGCGTTCCATCAAGGAGTGATTGTGCAACCTCAATACGCCCCTCAGCCAAACGTCGAGAAGCAACAATGCTTCGAAGTTCAGCATCCATCGGATGTTTTTCGATGGCCTTCTCAAGGGAAGTTTCAGCCGCCATGACATCACCCGATTCAGCGAGTAAATCAGCCTTCAAAACAATCAGTTGAGCACCTCCACAATCCAAAGCAACAGCATGTGTAGCCGCTTTCAAAGCCTCCTTTTCACGTCCATGCTTAACACTTAGTAAAACCGCTCGAAGGGCCCAAGCTTCTCCAATTTGACGGTCGAGGTTCAAGCAACTATCCACGGCTTCCAAAGCACGCTCATTCTCTTCAGCTTCGTGAAGCAATTGCGCATATTGAAGCCAATAGTCCGGCTTCTTGTTGTCTTCAGCGAGTGCTTGCTCGATAGCATCAATGGCTTCATTTGACGATCCAGCACGATGACGCAATCCAGCGAGTAAGGATCGGTCTGCGGGTGTATCAAGCCCAAGTGCTTCAAGCCGACGAACGTCTTTTTCAGCGTTCTCATCACCTTGTTGAACAAGAATGTGAGCATGCGTCCGTAACAAATCAGGATTGTCTGGGTCGATTCGTAGCTGCGCTTCCAACCAATGCAATCGCAAAACATCATCAGCCTTGAGAAGAGCAACTCTTTCGAGACCCTCCAACACAACCTGGTTCCCTGGCAATGCCTGGTGTGCGACTCCGAAAGCATTCTCTGCCCAAGTAAGATTTTGCAAGTGCAGGGAGCAAAGTCCAATCTGCAGTGCTTGCCGACCGTCAAGACCCAGTGTAGCCATCGTCATTGCATTTTGTTCAAGAACATTCAACAGGCGTGAAGTCATTTGAGATTGCATCGGTGTAAGATTGATGTCGATACTCTGCAGTGGGATTGAAGAATAGACGGCCTCAATAGCATCCTGAACCATACTAGCTGAGACTGCCCCACTTTCCAGGGAAGCAATCGCCTGATGGGCACGAATACCAAAATCAACGTTCGGATGTGTAGCCCGTAGCGCTCCAAGGAGATCATCGTAATGGTCAATTTTTTTCTGAAGTAAGACAAGTGCGTCCGTTGTTTGTTTTGCATGAGCACCTTGCGCCTCGGAGAGGACGAGGGTTCGATCTGATACGTTTTGCAAGGCGTTTCTTGCATGGTAGAGGTTCCATGAGAGGGCGCCTGCAGCACCAACTGAGAGACCAACGACAAGGAATGTTATAGGTTCCATTACTCCTTTAGTTGTTCATCTGCCTTTATGTTCTGCGGTCTTTATCAAGTATCAAACCCCTGTTTTCGGACCTCTTGGGAATCTCCAAAGGGCATCAATATCGAATGAAATTGACCAAAACACGGCTCACATTGAAAACCTATGCAGTTGTATCGACTAACGGAGGAGAAAGCATGGGGAGTGATGATGCCTCCAAGGATTCTAACGATTTGGAATCGTATCTATCCTCTTGGAAAACCTCAGGGTTTGATTCGGCTTCTTTTCAAGAAAGTGTTACTCTCTTGAAACCGTCAGAATTCGCCGAATTGCAAATCACGGTTGAATCTGCTCAACATCTCAAATCTCGCATGAAACCCTTTCAATCCTCAGAGATAATTCGAAAATTAATCGATGATTTTCGCAACCCTGAGAATTGCAAGGAAGTTGAAGACCAATTCAATCGCTGGACTACGATCAATGCACCTTGGGAATCTGGATACTTTCGTTGGTATTCTCAATGGTCAAAAAACGAAGAAAGACAAAATCAATTTTGGAACATCATCAACATCGCTGCATCGTTGGATGAATCGAGTTGGACTTCGCTCGACTTACTTCTCCCTCTTCTTGCACAACCCGAGAATTATCCAAGTATTATCAATGAACTTGAGCAACTTGTTCAAGATGAAGAGCGACAACGAACATTGATCGAAAAGGCAGTTCTGCAATTAAACAATAAAGGGTACAATGTTGCAATTCACTCATCAAAAATCATTGAGCAGTTCGATGAAATTGAAAAACTTCAACGCTACTCGAATCGAATTGAATTGTTGCAATTGCAGATTCAATCCGATATATTTCCATTTGATCCAGTGCTTGCTGACACATTCGTTGGAAGAGCTAACGACCTTATTGCAGAACCGTCAGATGAAATTGAAACGCTTGAAAAGAACATTACTACAATATCAACACACCTTCAAACACGACTCAACGAAATGAATGCAATGCTTAGCCAATGGCAAACCGAGGGTTTCACATACAAAGACCAAGTAAGAATTCTTCCGGAGGAATTGTTAGAATGGGAGCATTTTCTACCCGAAATTGAACAACAATACCACCGTCATACCGACGCACTAGAACGATGGAATGAAGTCAAGAAATTGTGGAAGCATAAAGACGCAAGCATTGATCGAATCGTTGGAAAAATCGAACATACAGATGCCTTTTTGGACAAAATCGATGCATTGGAACAGCAATGGACTGAAAAGGAACTCCAAGGTGCATCATTGATTGAACGTTGGGAGCAATTTGGATTTGAAATGGATACTTGGCGATACAAGATGACGCACGATCCACGTCAAGGGCTTGAAGAATTGAATCTTCAACTTCCGCTTTATAATCGAGCAAATGAATTACTAGAAAGCATGCTCCAACTTGACACTTCTCTTGGTGGAGAAGAAGAAACTGAGAGACGTTCAATTATCCTCCGGACCATGGATTTGGACGAGGATATACTCGATGAGATGGAACAATGGCTGAACAAAAAAACACTGCGAAACACGCGTCATCGGCGCATGCTCCAAACTGAATGGGACCGAGCAGCTCGTGCAGGAAAAGCAGACTCTGAAAAGACATTTACCGATTTGCACTCTTTTGAACGTGCAATCGCATCGATTGAACATCAATCCCAAAATCTCATTGCAAACAGCGTTACTTCTCACGCCATCGAGCGAACGAAAGCAGAACTTTTGCGTTTAGAAGGGCGTGGTTGGAACATCACAGAATTGCTCCAACTCCTTAACGAGCAACCTGATGCATTCTTCCAACAGTTTCCAAAAGCAATGGAGGCTATGTCACGTATTGTAGCAACACAGCGTAGAATTACCAACCTCGATTGGCGACGGGATGTGAATCGAGCTGGAGAAATCTCCTTGCATGTTCGCAATCCACTACAATTGATAAAAATCGAACAACAAATTCCTGCATTGATTCGCCATCTAGCTGATCGAGAGATCGAGGATGAAGCGTACACATACATCACTTGGCTTCCTGAACAGCGACCAGTTCTTGTTCCACGTGAACAATCACTAATCCGAAAAGTCCCTGCAAAAGCCCAACCCCAATCAACGCTTGAAGAGGCTCATGAAGCAATGCTTGAGGCCATGGACAGCAAGCCAATTACGGACGTTGAAGAGGCAGAAATCATACTCAATAACGTGGGACGCCCCATCAAATTAGCGCCGGAAGAGATTGCCAAATCAATGCAAACAACCTCTTTGCAAGTGGATGAAGATATCATCAAAGAAGAGCCGAAAACAGTTGTTGCACCAGCATCTACCACAGTTGTCGAAGGTGATCTAACCTCCTATGAACGTCTTCTTCGTCTCATCGGATTAACAGAAGAGGCAAATGTCCTCGCTGGGTCGGGAGATGTTTCAATTGTTCGAAGAGCTCTAGCGGCGCATGTTGGCAGCGAACCTCGCGACGTTCGAGTTGACCGATTACTTCGGTTGATATTGCGACTTCTTCCTCAAGGTGACCAAGGAGATGGGGAACGGTCAAAGATGATTGATTCCATCGTAGAAATTCTTCCGAAATACAATCAATGGGTTCGAATGCGTCTTGAAGCAAGGCATATGGGCGCATCAGGGTCATTCTTTGAGGATGCTATTCAATTGGGTACTGCGTTG
>JAYXXD010000084.1:0-5543 GCA_036019775.1 Thermoplasmatota archaeon | reverse complement strand
TTCGAGTTGAAGGTTGAATTGTGAACCATCATCGGTGAGAACCATGTCTGCAATCGCTTCGATTTGTGTATGTTGGAGGACGCGTACACCATCAACATCCGTTGTTTCCAAGAGAAGAAGACTGATATCTCCATCAACATCGAATTGTCCCCCATCTTCTTCTCCATTGATGAGTAGAGCTCCAAATGCTTCCAGGCGAAGACGTTCTGAAACGACATTGTCAATGTTTGAACGATTGAGTAATGCATCAACCACTGTAGCATTGATGGTCGTTATCAGTCCACCTTCTTCGAGTTGAAGAACAATGTCTCCACTTCCTCGAGCCTGAATTACTTGCGATGTCAAAACGCCTGATGTAACTGTTTCATTCTTCCAAAACGATTCAAAATCGAGGCTTAGTTCCGTAGTCGTATTGTTTGTTATCTCCGATGTAGTCAATGTTCCATTACCCAACTCATACGAATTGAGGACTTCTCCAATTCGTTGCTGCCAACCATTCCCCTCAAATACCAATACAAAGGACTGGTTGCCTTCACTGGTCTGATAGTCTTGTTCTAGAGACCATTCGGTTGTCGTAGTCACTTCATGATCTGCCATTGGCTGATTCCAAGAACCAACAATGAATGTACGTTCAACAACAACGGGTGATGATAGTGGCACACCATCATGGGTGTTGATGGCAACCTGTATCGAAATCGAATCGTTCCAAGCAATCTCTGAATCAAGAACAACGCGTGCGGTGAGTGCTGGTGTATTATCGAGGAAGGTTGTTTGAATCGAAGGTTCCAAATCGCTCGAAGCACGAAGATGTTGGATGGTAATGTCGTATTCATGCGAAGATGCATCACCGAAGGTCAAGATGTATGCATGGTCATTGCTCAAAGCAGAAGAACTGCTCCAGTCTGTTGTAATTACAACTGTGGGGGCATCCTCTGCAGACACGAGAGACGAAAGAGGTGTGAGCAAAAGAAGCAAAACGAGAGTGATGCTTTGGCTGCGCCTCATGGTTTGTTGTTGCCACCGCTCACCTGTAAGAGTTTGGGGGCCTTGTTTCAACAAACTTAGAAAAGAATACCAATTGATTGCAATGCTCCGAGACTGCCTGTAATCGCACCTGCACCAAGAAGAATCAAGATGTTGCGCTTGTTCCCATTACCTTGTTTTGCCTTGGTGACCATTCCACTTGTAATACCAAGGATGACGTTTCCTACCGAGACCAGCATAACAGATGTTGAAAGTTCAGATAAATCCTCTCGTATCTCATCCGCTTTTTGCTGTTCGGCATCAGAATCGTTGTATTTCATGCTTGAATTTTCATGAATCAATTCGTAGAAACCAAGTTGGGCGTCTTCAGAGGAATATTCTCCTGTCGTTTCGTCAAGAGTACCCTCTGCATAGGCTCGACTTTGAACCAGTAAGCGTTCTACCAAATCATTTGACTTCTCCATCGAATTTTCAACCATTTCCATCTCATCAACCGCACTGAGGTACCTTGATTCTATATCTTGGAGTTCCTCAATTTGTTCGGTTTCAAATCGATCGAAATTTATCTTTCCAATTTCGTTAATTCTCTCCTCGAGAAGTGATAAATCTTGCTTGGCAAGGTAAATCTGATTATCAATGAACGTGATATTATTTTGAGCTGATTCTGCGAATGCTGCCAGTTCATTTGCCTCAGTAATGTTTTCGTTCCTTGCAGTGAAATAAACATCAGCTGTCGCTGTATCTCCGTCATTGTAATACAATTCTCCGATGATTTCACACGTGTTTGCGTTGGCCAATGCGAGGTCTCGATTCAACAGATGGGCGCTGAGATTTGCCTCTTCATTACTTTTTGAGTTTTCTAAGCCGGCGATGTCGTCTTGGTGTATGGTTTTGGTAAAATCAAGATCATAGATGTACCAGTAAATCGACGAATAATCCTCCAAATACAGGTCGTAGTAATACGGCATCGTGATAACGAACTCATTTTGTGTCGATTCAAATTGGATTTTATATGCAGCGTCTGAACCAATTCCATCTGTATAGTAATCTTTTGTGAGTCCATCCATCGCATTCAATCGCTCATCCATGTCAGCATCAATCCCTAGCGTGAACGTAAATGTTTCAGAACCAAGACCATATGCATCAGGCGCACCTTCAGAATAGATGCAATAAGGAGCTTGGTCAAAACAATACTCTGACAAGAATTCACTATCGGCGGAATAATAGAAGTACGCAAACAATTCATAGGAGTCAAATTCAGCATAGTAATCTGCCTCCATTTCACTCAAAGAAACTGTTAACGAATCCAAATCATCCTGAGCCAAATCGTTCTCAAGAAGCAAGGTTTTGACTTCTGTGAGAAGAATTTCCTCGCGTAACAAAACTTGGTTTTCGATGGTCTCGAGGCTCCTAGCTTCAGCATCCAATTCATTTGCCTTTACTTCAAATGACGTCGCCTCCTCATCGATCATCGTAAATTTCTGTGCCATGATTCCCGTAATTGCAGAGAAAACGAGAACGCCGATGGCGAGAATCGTCAACATTTTATCCGGAGATTCTTTTTTGTCGTTAACTTCTTTTTGTTCAACACTCAAGCTTGTTGGATTAAGATCTGAGTCCTGCACAGGTGTTGCTTTTTCTTCCAATTGAGGGGATGAATTGGCGCCGTCATTGCTTTGGTCCACTTGTTCAATCGGTTGCCATTGCGTACCATCCCATCTCCAATTGCCGTCTTGTGAAATCTCGCCTTGTTCTCCCATGACGGTAAATTACGCAGCAAGTACATTTAATTTTAGAACCTTCAAAACTATCTTCAAATGTCAAGAAGATATGAAAATAAAAGTGGAACTACGATTGTTGCATCACTCTCAACTACGAACATTGGCGTCGATGCATCGATTTTCCCCCAAGTGATTTTCTCACTTGGCGGTGCTCCTGAATAGCCTCCATACGAAGGACGCGATTCGGATATCTGTCCAAACCATGACCATAATGGAACATCTCGTTCCAAATCTTGATTGAGCATTGGAACGACACATATTGGGAAATCGCCGGCAATTCCTCCCCCAATTTGCAAAAATGCCAGTGGAGTTGTCTGTTGTTGATACCAATCTGCAAGTTGCTTCATGTATTCAATTCCGGAAAGGACACAATCCGAATCAATCTTGTCTTCGAGCGAACGAGCTGCGAAGATGTTCCCTGTGGTGGAATCTTCCCATCCAGGGACGAACAATGGGAGGTTGGTTTGCGCTGCAGCAAGCACCCATGATGCGTTTTGATCACCCTCGCACTGTGCCAACATCGCCTCGTTGCGAAGAACATCGTAGAAGTAGTGGTGAGGCAGTTGACGTTGCCCTGCAGAGGATGCTTGCTCCCACGCATTGAGCAGATATTCTTCCAACGTTCGAATGGCTTCTTGCTCGGGAATGCAAACATCGGTCACACGATTCATGTTCTTGTTGAGAAGTTCCTGTTCATCCTCGAGAGAAAGTATTCTCCAGTTGACGATGGACTCATAGTGCGGGAAGGCCATCATTCGAAAGACATCTTCCTCAAGATTCGCTCCAGTACAACTGATAGCAGCAACGTGACCTTGACGAATCATTGGTGCAAGAAGTTGTCCAATTCCTGCAGTACTCATAGCACCAGCGAGCGTGATGAAAACCTTGCCTCCCGATTCGATGTGCTTCAGCAGTGAAGCAGACATCTTGGATAACTCACCAGCGTTGAAATGATGAAAGTAGGATTCAATCGTACCCCTGACGCTCATGTTTACACCTCAGGAAGCAGGAAGCGATCAACGCACTTTTGTTGCATCACGACCGTAGCAGGAGATAACTCGTACAAGACTTGCTTCAACTCCTCAACGATGGACGTAGGGTCTGTTCCTCCACAGGTGAAGGCATCGATAGCAAGCAAGCCTCTATCCAAATAACAATGCGCACTGACGTGGCTTTCATCAAGCAATACAACGGCAGCAAAACCAGGAGGTGAGGTAGAGCCATCGAAGAGTTCAACATGAGCATGAACTTCTTTCGCATCGCTTTTGTCGACGGCTTTTTGCATCAGTTCAAGCATATCGTTTCCGTCGAACAAAGAGGTTGGGAAGAACTCAGTACAATCGAGAAAAATGTGTTTGCCATGGGATGATTTGTTCAACGTATCCACTCCTTGTTTGTAGGTGCATCACTTCCTTGGCACGTGGTTTATCCAGTTGTTCTCCACTGTGGCGTCGCCATGAAAAGTCGAATGACTTCTTTGCCCTCGCAACTCGAACGAGTATTTATCCTCTTCTTTCATTGATGTTCTGAAAACGAACGATTCGGAACAGCAAGACGTTCTGCTGAGCGCCGCTCTGCCGTGGCTCTCCACAACCCTTTCGAACGTGCCTGAATATGGGCTGCAAGAACGTTTGTTGCCAGCATAGCCGCAGTGAACTGAGTCAGAGGTGAATCTTGTTGAACACCGATTTCGTTGACATCTGCACTGACAACAATAGCATTAGGTGCACTGAACAAGGCTTGGATGGTTTCGTGCACCTGCCAATAGGTGAGGCCACCCGGAACCGGTGTTCCGGTTGCAGGAACCAATGCTCCATCGAGTCCATCGATGTCGATGGTGAGATGAACAGGCCCTTTGATCGATGAAAGTGTTTCGAGCCATTGTTTCCAGTGCTGTGCACCCTGACACGGTGATTGCGTGTCTCTGGCGAAGAATGTGGTGATTCGTTCGTCTGTCAGCATACGCTCGTGTTCTTCCTTGCTGTAGGCACGAATGCCTACTTGGAGCAATGAACCAATTCCAGCATCAAGGGCCCGTGCTGCTGCGCAAGCGTGGGAATACTTCTCGCCGTCCAACTGTTCACGGAGATCACCGTGTGCATCGATTTGGACCACAGTGAGGTTGGAGAGATCGTTCTCCACAAGTGGATGGTGCCGTGCTGCTTCCATGATTGGAGGTAGAATGCCATGCTCACCGCCCAAGCAGAGCGGAAAACAGTCGCCTCTGAACCACGGAATCAAATAGCCTACCATCGAGTCAAGCTGTTCAAGCAGCGTAGGCTCTTCACCATCCCACGGCTGAATGGTGTGGATTGAAAGCCCAGCAGGGAGGTCTTGGCCAAGTTGTGCATCGTACAACTCAACCTGCGCTGAAGCTTCGATGCAAGCCATGGGACCCAAAGCGGTTCCTTGACCATACGATGTTGTCAATTCGTACGGTAAGGAAAGGATGGCAACGTCGACATCACCCTCGCCTTGGTCAAGCCCAAGAAAGGTTGGCATGTCTTCTCCCTCCATGGTTGCGGCGGCCTATTCATGCTTCTAAGGATTGCCAAAATCAAGTCCAAATCGTCGTCGAAGTCATGATTACAAGAAAAAGGGCCGATGTGTTAATATACATCGACGACCAATATACAATAGTGTTCTCGGAGAAAAACCGGGGCGGGGTGATGGAAGATGGGAATGACACTACAATCGTTGACGCAAGCAATTCAACAGCATATTGATACAGAAATGGATGCCGAAGTTGCAGCTGGTATGGCTGAACACGCACTCGGG
>JAYXXD010000083.1:0-5638 GCA_036019775.1 Thermoplasmatota archaeon | reverse complement strand
CGGTTCCTTTGAGTTCTCGCAACGTGACCTGATTGTCGCCTGGATGGACCGTCAATTTGTAATCAACATTGTTCTTCTTCGCTGACCATTCAAGTGCATGGATGCTGTTTGGATTGATCTCACAAGCGTGTACATGGTCAACATTGGCGTGAACAAGAAGCTGCATTGTGTAGTAGCCAATGCCTGCATATGCATCGATGATGATGTCGCCTTCTGCCTGCAATGTTGCCATACGATGGCGCTCCGTGACATTTCCAGAGGAATACATGACCTTCGTCGCATCAAATCCGTAGACTAGTCCGTTGTCTTTCACTTCCACCCACCCATTCTCACCGTGAAGCAACTCGACTTGAGCAGAACGCATTTGATCGTTCGCAATGGGCTGTTGCCGACCGATACGCTCCACGTTGAGTGCTTGTGCGACAATTGAAAAGAACTCAGGAATTTGCTGAATGAGGGATTCCCAGCCTTGTTGCTGAAACGCATCCTTGGGGAAGAGAATGAGGTCATCAAGACGTTCCCATTTCTTCGGAATGGATTGCAATAGATTTTCGCTTACACCTGACAACGATGCAATGGCTGTGTACAGTCGGCTATGCGGGTCAATCGAAGGTGGTGTTTGTTCAACGTCCACCTGTTCAAGACGATGCTCGATATCAATCGCATCGGGGAGAAACTCTTCGTGAACAGGTAGCGCAAGTTCATCTCCGATACGCCTTGGCGTGAACGCTCGGTCGAGGCATTCTTGTTCGACGAGAACCTGTCGAATCTCTTCTCCCAATGCGAGTGGAACAAGAAGACACAGTTTCGCTACCATAAGGACGCCTACAGTATCGCTAGGGGGAAGTCCTTTGAAGGTCTTCGGTCTGTTGCAACTTCATGGAAGAACGTGTGGTATGGAGAAATCGCTTTCTGACACTGTGTTTGACCTTGCTTTTTGCAACGCCCCTCCTTGCACCTCTTGCATCCGCTGATGGTATGACGACATGCGATAGCGTTCCTGGATTCAGCGATTGCGACGACTACGATTCAAGCGATGATGGGACGCCGTTCCAACAAGATTGGATTCGTGGAACCTACGATTTTGATTTGCAAGATACATCAACCATCCACATGACCTTGAGTTGGGCCGTTCGTGAATTCGATCGCAGCAAGGTCGGTCTTGATGATTCGACCACACAAGCAGCACTCGCAGCAGATGGTCTCGATGATGACGATGGAATTCCTGCAGACATGATTCGAACCTACTTCGCCTACGATGACGGTACTGGAACGGTTGGTGACAAGATGTTGGGCGAGGTTGAAGACACCATCCATGACCTCCTTTCCAGTGGTTTTGGTACGGTCACTGCCATCAACACGCAGTACGATGGCATCTACACAGAAGCAGGTTCTTCCGAGGTGTGCACAACCGATGCAACACAAGATTCAGTGTATGATTCTGGTTCAGGCGTAACGGAAAACAACGCTTTCGACCCACCAATTTGCTTCTCAACCATTGCAGAGATTGAATTGTCAACGAGTACCTTCAATCTCCTTGAAAATTCAAACCTCGATCTTGAACGAGCCTACCAAGGTCTCTTAATCATGGGTTCAGAACTGACGACACAATTCAGCGTGTTTGCTGAACCAGGTCATGCATCGACCTTCTCCATTAGTCCTCCTGATTATGCAGCCATTGTCGGTGTTGACAGCAATGGCTCGATTCAACCACCAGCATGTCTACCGGCAGCTTGCGTTGGCCAATGGACGGTCGACAACCTCAACGCTGGCGTAGGCGCTTCCCGCGTCGACCAGACCGTGAGTCTGACGATGGGCTATCGCAACACATCAACCACATCCATTGTTGAACTCGATCCGAACGAAGAGGCGGTAACGCTCCATCTCAAGGTGGATTTGTTTGATGAACAAGCGGTTCAAATCGACTTTGTTGCAGGTATCAACTACCTTGACACAACCACGATGGACAACTGGGGCATCTCGTTGGTTGAATTGTCCAACCTTGCAACGATTCCGCAGATCACTTCCGACGGTATTCGTTTGGCGTATGAGAACGGCATTGCACCACTTGACGACTTTACCGACCAATTCCCGGTCGCTTCGGTTGGAGATGCCTTTTCGGATTCCATACCAGGAGCGCCAGACATTCAGATGGGTGAGTTGACTTGGGTAAGTGATTCTGTTGCGGATGGTATTGACGGTCCTGCTGGTGGATTGAACTACAGTCACTCTGTTGGTTGCTCTGAAACAGTAACACCCCCAAACACGATTTCGTATTGTATCCAAGGGCCGAGCGCTATGGGGTACGATCATCCAATCTACTTGCGCTCAACAAGCAATTCCTTCGAACTAGGACTGCTTGATCTTATTCAGGAAAATCTTCCCGATTCGGAATTTGAATTAGACAACGAAACATACTCCATCAGCGATTATTTTGATGTCATTACGAATGAGGACCTTCGACGATTGATGGATGCCGGTCTTTCCTTGGAAACGGTCCTCGACACAGGCTTCCTCGAAAGCATGATTCCATCTGACCTACCACCGTCAAAGATTACACTCGAACTGATTCTACCAAGTTGGATCGAGACCATTGGTGGGGATGACCGCATCATCCTCGAACATTCCGAATCTGGTGAAAACAGAAACGAAATCTCCATTGCAGGACCTTCTCCTTGGGCTTACAATCACCCCATCGTTAATGAGGACGGTCAGACCATTTGTCTGCAAACACAAAAGACGTGTGTATCGACATCCCTCTCCATCGACTTCGACACTTTTGACATCAACGAATGGACAAAATCTGTATCGGTTGAGTTTGGCCTTGAAGCCAGTGCTGTTGTTCATCGAATCGCTGTCCCACAGGGATATTACGATGTAAACGATGACACAACTGTCCGCATGGAAGTCATTCCAAGCGATTTAATTCGGCTCTTTGGAGACATTATGAGTCGTAGTGATAACCCAATCAAGATCGAACGATGTCTAGAACCTGGTACTGCTTTCATCGATTGTCCAGCGTCACGTCAGCTTGTTTTCGAACTTACTTCAGACGGATTGATGCAATTTGGAACCGATGTGGGGGAAATTCTCACCACCGAAATTCATCTTGCTGCGGAAGGACTTGAAGATGTTGAAGAAGGCCCAGAGTTTTCGGCCGTAGACATTAGTGATTTCTCAATCGAAACGAGCCTTGCAGGTCTTGGAACGCCTGGGCCCATCGTCTCCGATGATGTTGGACTCAGCGTGAGTCTCAAGATTCCAAAGGTCCGATTTACATTGGCTGTCTCAAGCCCATGGGGCGATTTGTTCAGTGGTGACCCAGATGCAATTACCCTCTCACTGTTGACCGAGGACATCAGTGGTGCTTTCCGTTCACCACTGCTTCAACCCATGGTCATGATGGTCGATGAGATGTCGTCGATGATGGTAGCAAGTGTTGTTTCATCAGAAGGTGTCACCTTCCCTCCACTCGAACAAGAGGCCTTGACAGTTGAGACAGGCTCGTGGGATACCACCATCCATGAAGAGACGGAATTCGACCTCACAGGGCCAGTCAGTTTCACCTTGCCAAAGGGCATTATTGCCAAGGAGGCCACATCTGCCCAAGGGAACATGATTGTGACAGAAGACGCGGAAGGTCGTCAAGTCATTACCTACACGATTCCGCCTGATGGTCTCGATGATGAAGTGACACTTCGCTTGCAAGTCACTTGGTTGTACCTTCTTGGTCAGTTCTGGGCTTATCCGGCTGTTGTGGTCATCTTGCTGATTCTCTTGATTCGACGACGTCGAAAGAAGAAGAAGAAAAAGCGAGCTGCAAGAGAATCGAAGAATTCTCTGTACAAGGCTCAGAAGATGGGATTGTCCGAATCGGACTTTGCTCAAATGGCAGGGCTGGTCGATCGACAAGTTGGTGGATATGAGGAAGGCATCGATCCGTTTGAGGCGATGCAATACCCACCTGAACAGCCCTAGCGATGCAAGCTTTCATGGATACGCTCTGCAAGAGAGGGGCCAATGCCTGGGACGGTTTTCAAGTCTTCAATACTGGCATTGTTGATTCCTTGTCGGCCGCCGAAATGACGCAGAAGCGATTGCAACTTCTTCGCACCCAAACCGAGGACGTTCTCGAGAGGATCGCCTAGTCGGCTCTTCTTGCGACGTTTCCGATGGAAGGTGTTGACAAATCGATGTGCTTCATCACGTGCATGAACAAAAACACGTCCTCGGCGGTCGAGTACAATTGGTTCGTACCCTTCTCGATGAAGCGTTTCTTCTCGTTTTGCCAACGCTGCAAGAATGAATCGATCCTGAACGCCGTGCTCGTCCAACATTGAACGTATGGTTGAGAGATGGGTTTCTCCACCATCGAGTAGGAGCACGTCGGGCCATTCTTCTTGTCGTTTCAACCATCGTTCAACAACTTCACGCATCATGCGCAAATCATCCATTGCATCGCCTTTGACGATGTAGGTCCTGTATTCCTTTTTGGCCGGACGTCCATTTCGAAGAACAACGCTTGCACCGACGCGTTCATCGCCCTGCAATTGAGCCATATCGAAACAGACGACGTGGTTCATCTGTTCCACATCGAGCAATCGTGCAGCTTCATCAGCTGCTCGTTGTTCAAGCGAACCACTCGACTTGTTTGCAAGACGTGAGACTTGAATCTCAGCGTTTTGATCGGCTAGTGTCCGCAGCGTGACCATGTCACCACGCATGGGTGTTCGGACCTCAACTGCAGCACCTCGACGTTCGTCCAACCATTGTTGCAATCCGTCGAGCAATGGCGTAGGGGTGAGCAACAATCGTGGAGGCCTGCGGTGAACGTAGTGTTCGCTGATGAAACGACTGACTGTTTCACCAATGTCGCCTCGATGAACGAATGGCCAGACCTCTTGTCCTTTGACGACGCCATCATCGGCATGAAGCACGACAAGTGCAGCAAGATCGCCTTGTTCTGCAAATCCAATGGCATCACAATCACGATACAACTTGCTTGAAACAACGTGTTGTCCAATGGTGGTACGGATGGAACGAATGAGATCACGGTAGTAGCCTGCCCGCTCAAATTGCATTTCACTTGAGCACACATCCATCTTTTCGCCGAGTTCTTCCAAGAGTTCTGTCGCTTCACCATCGAGAATTTTTTTGACGGCTCGAACCTGCTCAGCATATCCTTCGCCGTCGATGCACGGTCCTGTGCAGAGTCCAATGTGCATGGCAAGACATCCTTGAGGAAGCAATTCTTTGCAATCTCGAATCCCGAAATGCCTTCTCAAAAGTTGCATGACTTGCTTCGCAGCACCCGCATTTGGAAACGGACCCCATCGATGGGCTTTCTTCGGCGGATGACGCGTGTACATGATGCGAGGAAACTCCTCGTTCGTCAACACAAGATACGGATACGATTTGTCGTCCTTCAGCATGGAGTTGAATCGAGGTTTGTGTTCGCGAATGAGTTGGCGTTCGAGGATCAATGCTTCTTGCGGTGTCGTCGTAACGATGCATTCGACATCGTCTGCTCGAGCGACCAATTCGGGAATCATGTGTCGATCAGGATTGGTCGCAAAATACGAGCGAATCCTCTCATTCAAACGCGTTGCTTTACCGACGTACAACACTCTGCCTTCAG
>JAYXXD010000082.1:0-5703 GCA_036019775.1 Thermoplasmatota archaeon | reverse complement strand
TTCGTTTGAATGATACGACACTAACATCAATTTCTTTCTTGGTGAATAAGGATGTCTTGGCAACGAGGTTAACGACAAATTTCATGATGAAATTGAGAAGAATGATGAAATTCAACGACATTAAATCTTGGCGATAAAACCAAACCACAATCGATGTAAGTGCTAAAATACGACCAATCAATTGAATGCGTTTCACATCAAAGGTAACCATCAAGAAACACCAATGATGGAACTTCAACCAACACGCTCGATGACACGAACGTGATCACCACGCATGTTCAAGGTCATTGGAATCGGTTGTTCGTACAACTCCATGCTGACCTCTTCCTTGGTCTCAGAAACACTGGTAACACGGGCTTTCTCGCCCTTGAATGCACCAGAGACAATTTCGACAATGCAGCCAACCTCGATACCAGAGGTAACAGCCTTTGGCTCAAGATATGGAAGGATATCCATGAGTGGTGCTTCTCCAGGAAGAACTTGCTTTGCGTTCTTGAGCGGTGTTTGTGAGATTCCACGGCGTGCTGTTGGATCTCGACCACCGGAACGACCGATCAACTTCTCGACGTGGTGAAGTGCACTTGACTCAACAAAGACGTAACCACGCATATTGTTTGGGTGAAGTACGGAGAAGATTTCGCCTTGAAGCGCAGTCAATGAACCGCTACCGTGCAGACGAGCGTACATTTCGTCAGCAACTCGAAGCTCAGAACCAATCGCAGTCTTGACGATGTAAAGGAAGGAACCAACGGAACCGTACATTTCACGGAACAATTTGTCTGCACCTTCCATATCCATGTTGGAGAAGAGACAGTTCTTGTCTTGAAGCGTACCAGGATCGACCCATTCATAGCCAACATATCGACCATTAGGTGTGACTTCTTCAGAACTGGTCGCTACGAGAATTGGCATAACGTCGACCAAGTTTCGGCCCATATCGATACCACGCTCAGGTCCAGTTCCGATGTACTCGAGTGTGTCAAGAGGAAGGCCAGTTGCTTCGGAAACACGTGCAAGAACTTCTTCTGGAGTATCTCCAACGCCCCAAACACCATCCCAAAGACCTGGGAAGTCGTTGTCATCTTTGCTTCTGCTCAAGAGCAGAAGTTTCTCTTCAAATCGTACAAACGCGATAAATGCTTCAGTCATGATGCCACCACCAGATCCTCAGATTCCGAATACATCGTGAATCAACCAAGGAATGAAATTGTCCATGATAACGAGGAGAATGAATCCAATTGCACCAAGAACGAAAAGGCCGATGCCGCAAACAATGCTTGTTTGCTTGAACTCCTGAGGAGTAGGCTTTCGAGCCATTCGAATGATTCGAGCCCAAGAGCCGCGAGAAATCTTGCGGAATTGGGCTTCAATCCAGTCTTGGCGGTCCTGAACAACATCCTCAAATGAGCGGGATTCGCTTTTTTCATCAGACATGGTACAACCTCGTGCTTTCCTACCGACCTAACCACCCATTATAACCGCTTCCATCGAAAACAGAGTCAGTTTTCGTTCAAAATCTCGGCAAGAGTTGATGAGGGGTGAACGCATCCAATGTGTGTATGGCTTCACCAGACCCGTATGCAACATTGGGAGTTTCTCGCGATGCATCGGATGCTGAAATTAAACGTGCTTTCCGCAAATTAGCACGCAAATACCATCCAGACCGAAACCCAGATGACAGTGCTGCTGAAGCCAAATTCAAGGAAGTTCAGGCAGCATACGAAACGATTGGTGATGCTTCCAGTCGACAAGAATACGATCAAAAGAAACGTATGGAAAACATGTTTGGCGGAGGAGGACGTTCTCCATTTGGAGGTGGCATGGGTGGTGGATTTGAGGACCTGATTGGACAAATGTTCGGTGGACAGCAACAGAATCCATTCCAACAACGACGACGTGCTCCACAGCAACAACCCAAAGGAACAGATATCCATGTTTCCGTCGATATTGATCTTGAAACCGCTAAGAACGGTGGAGAAATTCAGTTTCAAGCTCAGCGACTCAAGGTAGGGGCAAACAATGTTGCATCAAAGGTTCAACAAAATTTCAGAATCAAACTCAAGCCCAACGTTCAGCATGGAACCGTCAAGCGCCTCAAGCAACAAGGGAACGAACATCCACAAGGTGTCGCCGGAGACCTTCATGTCACCCTTCGAATTGATGCAGGTGAAGGGCGTCGATGGGAAAATGGCATCTTGATTCAAGAAATTGCCATTCCGTATTCGACCTTGATGCTTGGTGGAAAAGTCAAGATTGAACTTCTCAACGGGAAATCAGGTTTGCTCAAAGTCGGTGAAAACAGTCAACCTGGGGACCGGCGACGAATGGCTGGAGCAGGTTACAATGGTGGCGATCTTGACCTCGAATTTATCCTTGAAGAACTTGATGAGTTAAGTCAAGAACAACGTTCAGCAGTCGAAGCATTGCGAGACCTCGGGCTGTGAAGACATGGGTCGACCAAATCGAAATACCGCCAAGCAAGGCCCTGATTCTGAGCGATTATGGCGACGTTTCACATCCTTGTTCAAATCCGAAGATCATTGGAACAAACATTGGACTGCTGATGAAATCGTTGACTTTCTCATCGAACATGAGGCACGACCACCAAGTCGTGAAGATATCAAGACCTACCGTAAACGTATTCTTGGTGATTTTCAGGATCTGATTCGTTCGGCACGAAAACGGGGCCAGCACTTCAAGTGGGAAGGAAACAACACGATTTCAGTCCGAACTCAGGATTCCATTGTGGAGATTGAACAGTCTGTAGCTGATTGGTCTGCTCGGCTTTCTCGGCTTGAAAAAGAACCTCTTTCGAATCGAGAGCAATGGAGTGATATCGTTGAAGCGTTCGAATCCTTGATTCTCAATGTACCTATGCCAGAATGCATTCAAATCCATCCTGAAATTGGTTTAACTTGGAAAAAATTTGACTTACAACTCGAACTTAAGCGCCTTGCTGCCCGCAAATCGGGTTTACGCTTTCCAGAATTTGAGCCTGCACTTGCTATGATATTGATTCAATCTGGGCGTTGGTCCATCCTCAATTTGTTGAAACATCGATTGGAATGGCGACGAAAAAACAACGACAACCCGTTCCCATCAACCTACGAATCAAGCCTCGAACAATGGGCTGAGCGATTACCCGATGTTGATGCAGATTCTGCACTTGCAGAAGGACGTAGTGATTTGCAGCATCTCCACTTTGTTACAATCGACCCTCCTGATGCGAAGGATTTCGATGATGCAGTTTGTCTTGAAGAACACGATTCTGGGCGCACGTTGTGGGTAGCCATTGCTGATGTAGCGCATTATGTTACCAAAGATTCCTCCCTTGATGCTACGGCGCAAGCACGAGCGACGTCGGTTTATCTTCCGCATGCTGTCCTTCCAATGCTTCCATTCAGGCTTGCTGATGATCTCTGTTCACTTCGGGCAAATGTTCCAATACTTGCTATGGTCATTGAGATGGTTTTGGATAATGAGAACAATGTTGTAACATCTAAGGCTCATGAGGCAGTTATCCTTGTGAAAGAGAATCTTGCATATGAGGACACGCTGGAAGATGAACGATGGGATTCACTGTTCAAGTTGGCAGAATCATGGCAACGGGATGAGCTGCGGTTGAACATTCAGCAAGGAGAGCAACGTCCTCGTATCCATGATGAGAACGAACTTTCCATCGAAGTAAAATGGCCAAATAAGGCGACCAAGATGATTGAAACTTTCATGGTAAAAACCAACAACATCGTTGGCCAGTTGCTCGGAAAGGCTGGCGCCTCGTTGCCTTGGAGATGTCACCCTATGCCTGATTCAAGCGATGTTCGAGATTTGAATAAGCAACTTGACGCGCTCGATATTTCCATTGAACTTCCTGAACCTCGATCCAAGTCAAAGGGTCAGGACGATACCGATGAACTTGCAGGATTGCTTGGCGCATGGGCTGGCCAGGATATTGATTTGACCGGCCTTACTTCCAACAAAGAGAAAAGCGAGGTTGCAGAATATTTGAAACAAGTTTCTGCACAAGATGCCCGAGATGAAATGTTGGACGGATTGCGACAAGCCCAAGAACAAGCTAGCGCACTTCGATCATCTCTACGTCGAGTTGTCGACCAAGGTTTGTTCCAATTGATGAATCGAGCACGATACGATGCAGTCAATATCGGGCATTTTGGGCTTAATCTTGATGCATATGCACATTTTACAAGTCCAATTCGACGTTATCCCGATCTTATCGTCCATCGGCAATTGAAAGCGATGTTGCACGGAATTGACTGGGCCTATACTGAAGACGAAATGATGTCATTGAGCGAACATTGCTCACAACAAGGACGTATGGCTCAACTCCTCGAATGGGAATTGGTTGCCATGACATTGAATTATCATCTTATGAATTCAGAAGAACAGAACTGGAAGGCCCGGGTTGTCGGATTGAGAACACCGTGGATTTTCCTTGACCTCAACGATGACGGTTCCATGCATGGGCGCATGCACATCAAACAACTCTCGAGTAAGAAGAATCTGTATATCGACGATTTTGGATTGAATCTTATGGAAGAGTTGCGAGATGGGCAAGGAGAGGCTGTTTTGCTGAAATTAGGCCAATTATTCTCATGCAGAATCAGAGGATTGGACCTTTGGTCTGGCCGGCTTGACCTTGCCCCAGTTTGACATCAACCTTTTTAGAAACGGCATGCAGCAAAGACTGAGCCATATGGGGATTGAATCGACATACCGCATCGAAGGCATGACCTGTGCGGCATGCGTTTCGTCAGTTGATTCTATTATCAGCAAGGTCAACAATGTTGAGCATGTTCGCGTCAATCTTGCATTGGAAAAAGCAGTCGTTCGCTGGGAAAAAGGTGCTCGTCAAAATCATGATGCCGTCGAGGAAGCCGTGAATCGTGGAGGTTTTAGTGCAAGCTCCATGCCGTCACCACAACAAATTCGACAAGAACGAATTGATGATGTTCGTCAGCAAGGCTGGAAAGCAGGATTCGCACTTCTGTTGGCTATTCCTACGTTGATTATCTCCATGTTTGTATCTGATTTGGGCAGCAGTAATGGGATGAATTCAAACTGGCTCATCGCCTTTCTTCTGACATTACCTGTCTACCTCTACATGGGTCAACAATTCCATTTGGGTGCGTGGAAGGCGATTCGAAATGGCCGTGCAAACATGGATGTTCTTGTCCACTTGGGAACAACCACCGCTTTTCTTTGGTCAACAATGGTGTTGTTTGAGCCAATGCTTCCCCTCTTACCAGAGATTTTTGCCAAAACTGACCACGTCTATTTTGATGGTGCAGCACTGATTATTGCCTTCGTCCTTCTCGGAAACTTTCTCGAGGGTCGAGCGAAATTACGAGCAACAGATGCGATCTTTTCATTGATGGATCTTCAACCAAAAACAGCAAATGTCGTTGACGACGACAAGAGCACGACGAAAACTCCAATCGAAGATATCGAACCAGGTACAACGATTCTGGTTAAGACTGGTCAAACAATTCCTCTCGATGGACGTGTCTTGGATGGCTCAGCACTCATCGACATGTCCATGATGACCGGTGAAACTTATCCTGTACGAGCAAGAATAGGAGACGAGGTTATTGGAGGGACGATTCTCGTCGATGCTCCCTTAACAATAACAACGACACAACCTTACCATCAGACTGTTTTGTCAAACGTTATTCAACTGGTTGA
>JAYXXD010000081.1:0-5768 GCA_036019775.1 Thermoplasmatota archaeon | reverse complement strand
ATGGTAGTTTGAATTGTTGGGGTCGCAACAACTACGGGCAACTCGGGACTGGAGACACTTTCGACAGAACTGTGCCAACGCATGTTAGTTTGATTCAGACTCAATCTTCTTTACTTGGTAATATTTCTGGAAGCCCACTCTTTACAACTCCTGGCAAGAATTACACAATAACCGCCAACAACACATACGGTTCGAGTAATGTTACGTTGTATATTGAAGTGGTCCCAGCCTACGATTACGGCAACAACACGCTTGTTCTGACCAGAAACCAGACGATGTCGACCCGTTCTCCAATTATCACTGGCGGTTCGTACAACGTTTCCATATCTCCAACCCTGCCTCAGGGGTTGTTTTTTGAGCCGTCAAACGGCTCGATATGGGGTACGCCAACAATCAATCAAACTGCGCAAACCTACACGATTGCAGTCTCAAACTCGAGCGGATCAGACGCAATTGTTCTTTCAATAGCCATCGGAGAAATTGCTCCGATCACAACCTTTGATACCAGCAATGTGACGCTTGTTCGTGGCTTCAACATCACTCGAATTCACGACAATCAAACCGGAGGTAATGTCCTCTCTGTCGAAGCAAATCCTACATTGCCGCAAGGACTTGTATTTTCTTCGTTAACAAACAACGTTTCGATCGAAGGCACTCCTACGACACTGTCTCCTTGGACAGATTATACGATATGGAGCAACAACAGCTTCGGTTCGGATTCAAACATCATTTCGATGCGAGTCGTTCCAGCCTACGATTACGGCAACAACACGCTTGTTCTGACCAGAAACCAGACTATGTCGACCCGTTCTCCAATTATCACTGGAGGGCCATTCAGTTCAATTACCATTCAGCCAGCATTGCCAACAGGATTGTTCTTTGAGCCGTCCAACGGCTCAATTTGGGGCACACCCATCATGAATCAAGCAAGTTCCTCGTACATGGTGACGGTTTCAAATCAATACGGAACCGATACCAGTATCATCTCCGTTGCAATTTCAGAGATCCCACCAATTCTTGAATACAACATGTCTGATATGTCTTATCGTCGAGGTTTCCTCAGCACCCATCCTCTCCCAATATTGACCGGTGGTGCTGTTGCAACTTTCGAAGTGCATCCCCCGCTGCCCCAGGGACTGATTCTCAATCCTTCGACGGGTATTCTTTCTGGAATTCCGAGTGTAGACGCAGTATCGACTGTTCATACAATTTGGGCCAACAACAGTTTTGGATCATCCAGTTGGCCAATTGATATTGAGGTCTTGCCCGGAATTGATCATCCATCCAACTCCATTCAATTAACTCGGAACGTGACGATGACACCTTATTCTCCTACAATTAACATTGTCGAGCGTGTATTGAGTATTGAACCCGACCTTCCGGTCGGATTGACTTTTGATACACAGACTGCATTAATCAGTGGGACTTCGTTGATTCCGCTTCCTTCTACGACTTTTTCGATAAAAATCACGAATTCTACTGGAACCGATTGGCTGAATTTCACCCTCACCGTTGATGAGATTGTGCCCCATGTTGTATATTCACGAACAAATTCTACCTTCTTCACCGGTTTTGGATTTGAACCGCTGAGTCCAGAAGGTGATGCAGGTTATCCAGAAGTCTGGGCATGGAACGGTTCATCTGTTTCTGGCGTTGAACTATCCATGTTCAACTCTACTCAAACCTTCTCAAGTTCCGGTTCAAACATTTGTATGATTACTTCGGATTATCGAGCAGTGTGTTGGGGTACAAACGACATGGGGCAACTTGGTCAAGGCAACACGAATACCATCAATACAATTGTGAATGTTACGCTTTCATCGCTTGAAGAGCCGGTTGATATTGCTGTTGGAAAACACCATACATGCGTTGTAACTTCAGATGGAGCGATTGAATGCTGGGGTCAGAACGACTTTGGTCAACTTGGACGTGGATTCAAGTGTCCGTACGGCTCATATGCCAACGGATGCAATGGAAACTTTGCGGTGACTTTGCCGGGACTTGCGACGTATTCAGGCGAAGCTGGATTTATCCAAGTGAGCGTTGGCGATACCCATACTTGCGGTCTTTTGGTTAACGGAACCTCAATGTGTTGGGGTTCCAATGTTGACGGTCAGCTTGGTATTGGCAATACAATGGACTCGCTCGTTCCAGCCTATACCGCAATGCCTGAGTCGGCATCTTTCACACAAATTGACCTTGGGAAAGCACATTCTTGCGCTGCAAATTATTCAGGAGAATTGTTCTGTTGGGGTCGAAATTCCTTCGGGCAACTTGGTGATGGATCGATAAACAATAGATTGAGTCCAACCATGGCGAACCTACCTTCAGGTTTCTCAGTCATGTCTGTCTCTGCTGGTGGCGACCATTCATGTGTCGTTTTCAACGGCTCTCAGCCGGCATGTTGGGGTCGAAATGCACAGGGTCAGCTCGGTGATGGAACGTTGCTTGGTAAACTGGAACCGCGCTTGATTTCCAATACTGCGTGGACCGGTGTATCATCAATCACCGCAGGTGAAGAGCAGACTTGTGCAGTCACCCTCGCTGGTGAAGTTTGGTGTTGGGGTCAATCTCGTGTTGGAATGTTTTCTCAAGCAACTTCGATAGTGACTTTACCCGTTCAAGTTGAGACTGAAAACTCGATTGGAGCGTCTTCAGTCGCCGTTGGTGAGCAACACATTTGCATTAGTACAACTCGCTGGTCGGTGATGTGTACTGGAGACAACCAAGCCGGTCAAATTCCGTGGATGAGTTCATCGGTTGTGTCAGAATTTGCTGAATACACCGGAATGTTGGTCCATGTCAACAATGCCTTTGCAGGTACGATCTACGGAACACCTGGAAGCAGTTCAGGAAGCATCACACTCGAGATGAGCATCACCAATTCAGCGGGAACTCACTATGTTCAACATACGATTCAGGTATTGGAGTCCTATACCTATTCGACCTCGTTTATCGAAACAATTCGAGATCAAGTCCTAACCCCTGTAATTCCAACATTGAGCGGCATTGGAAATGGGGAGTTCACCATTTCACCCTCCTTACCTAACGGCCTACTGCTCAATGGAACAACCGGTGTTATCTCAGGCACTCCATCGGTAAACAGCACTCAGAAGACTTACGAAATTACCTATGCCAACATGTATGGAGCAGTTTCTTACCTGTTGCATTTGGTAACTTATGAGCCTGCAGCAGACATTGTTTATTCAGTAACTGAAATCGAAATCACGCGTTCGGGAGGATACATTGAATATTCACCTTCAGTTTCCAATGGCGTTGTATCGGAGTGGTCGATTGTTCCATCACTGCCTGAAGGATTGTTGTTCGCCAACGGCGTAATTTCTGGTCAAGCATTAAACAACCAGTCCACAACAATGTACAGAATCTACGGAAACAACTCAGGCGGAGTTACTTTTGTAGACCTAAACATCACAGTACTGGAGCCTGCGCCTAGATTTATTCCTCTGCAATCTGCCTATCTGGTCGAAAGAGGGCAACAATTGTCCAATATCGTCGTTGGTAACATTGGTGGAAACATATCGGCGTGGACCATTACACCACAGCTACCCAACGGTCTTGTGTTCGCAGACGGTATGATTTCTGGAACACCGAGTGTCAACATGTCTTCAATCGTATTCACGATTCGGGCAGAAAACACCGGAGGTTTTGATGAAATTAATTTCACACTTCAAGTTCTCGAGCCTGCTCCGTTGATTGACAGCACTTCTGCCTCGATTGTTGGCATTCGAAACAACAGCATTGAACCGTTTATACTTCTAAACACTGGTGGAATGACAAGCGAATGGAGCATTTTCCCTCAATTACCGAGCGGGCTCACCTTTGATAACGGGATCATCTATGGGACTCCTCTGGTTAATTCAACTTCGGAATTGTTTACCATTACAGCCTTGAACGAAGGAGGTTCATCGCAGTTTACGATCTCCATCGAGGTGTTTGAACCCGAACCTCAGTTTACGTTTTCCAGCTCAAACTTCCTCCTCTTTAGGGGCGTAGCGTTTAATGCAATAGAGGTCAGCAGCTCAGGAGGAAACATTGCATCGTTCAGCATCAGTCCTCCACTGCCATCCGGTATGTTCTTTGATGAAAATCGAGGCATGATTCAAGGTGTCCCATTGATTGTATCTCCCGAAATCCAGTACACTATTACGGCAGAGAACAGTGGCGGCACATATCAGCAACTGCTCACCATTCAAGTCCTCAACCAAGGACCGGTTTTTACACTACCATTTGAGTCAATTTCGTTGACCGAAAAGGTCGAAATGGCAAAATTTGCTCCGTTCGTTTCATCCGATGTTGTGGTGGATTCATGGTCCCTTGAATTTGAACAAGGTGGACAATTGCCTGACGGTCTCGTGTTTGACAGCACCACAGGCTCCATTTTTGGCAGGCCATCCGAGATATACCCTCTCATGAACATCACGCTCAATGCTTCCAACGATGGAGGATTCTACAGTCTCTCGTTCACGCTCAAGGTATTGTCTGATTATGACGGTGACACAATTCCTGATGAACTGGATGAAGACGACGATAACGATGGATACTCTGACAAGGAAGAGGAATTGAAAAACAGCGACCCGTTCGACAGTAGCTCCAACCCAATCGAAGGGTTTGAAGTGATTATTCCAAACACAGAAATCAGTCTTGGTGCTTGGGACATTATCGGAATCATGACAGGTATACCGTTGATTGTGTTCTTGTCGTTCAGTATGTTGACGAGAAACAAGAGAACCGCTCGATTCCTAGAGCAACTTGAATCTGCAAAATCTCGCAAAGATATTGCTGCGGTTGCTGAGGCTTATGAAAGCGCGATTAAATGGCGATTGATTGGACCGCATCAAGGCATGCGTCTTGAGCGAATACGAGCGGAAGCTGACGATAAATTAGAAGAAGTTGAGCGCCAATTTAAGTACAAAACTGATGACAAGTACCGCCAACTTGATCCAAAGGAAGAAGAATCAAAGGCACAATTCTTTGACAAAGTCGATCAGACGCCATTGGTTGAACAATCAGAAGAACCTGTAGAGGTCGAAAAACCGGTTGATGAAAAAACCAAACAGGGTGAAGCATCTGAAGATCAGCAATTCAAAGAAGTTGAAGAGAGGGAAAAACCGAATGATGCACGTCCATCCTCCGATACAGAACCAACACTCATTGATGAAAACGAACGTCAGTGGTTAATTGATGAAGAGCAGCGGCACTGGTGGCGTAACCAATCCGATCACGAGTGGGAATTATTGGATGAATGAAACGGAGAGCACAATTGCGTCACCATCTAGTTCTGCAACTTCTGTACCACCATATTATGCAACACGGGCCATCGTACTGAAAAACTTCTTCATTGGCAAAACAAGATTTAGAAACGCAAAAAGGAGAACTTATTCTGTATCAGCTTTAGGAAGGATTATTCTCGGACCTAACGGTTCATGCTCTTGTTGTCGCGACGTGTCTTCACTGGATTCACCCGATGCACTCATATAATGGCTGTAAGTCGGCAGAATGTTCACCATGAAGCGAGGCTCACGTGCTTGGAAAAAGACTGGCAATCAACGTTGGAAGTGGCGCAAGAAGAAATTGCGACGCCGAAAGCGTGCACGTCGACAGGCCAAGAACTGATCTCAGTTGAACATCTGGGGGTATAGTATAGCTTGGTAGTACCGCGGGCTCCAGTTGCACGGGGATGACGACAGGTGGGTTTGCTGAAGTTGATGAACAACTGGAGCCCGCGGTACTACCAAGCTATACTATAC
>JAYXXD010000080.1:0-5864 GCA_036019775.1 Thermoplasmatota archaeon | reverse complement strand
GAACGAATCACCAAGAAAATCAGCATGCATAACGATGCTGTCTCTTTGGTAGTGGTGACCAAGAATGAGTAGGTCATCACCAAGTTCAAGTTTCAATTCTGCAATGCGTTCAGCAATCGCCACATCCTCGGGTGACATTGATGTCGATGAGAAATCGACAGCGCACATAGCAAGCGAAATTGACATGCGTATCATTCTCTCCAATCCGCCTTCCAATTTCAACCCATTGCTATCGCTGAACTTATCAAAAGAAGTCAATTCGAGTGGAACAATGGCATTCACAGCTGAAGAACGACTTTACCTCGGTGCCGAGGCCGAAGTTTGGCGTGGATCGTGGATGGGAGTCCCTGCTGTTCGTAAGCAACGACGTCTCCGCTCATGGCGTCATCCTGATTTGGACGACAGATTAGGTCGACGTCGAATGATTGCTGAAGCACGACTTATGGTTCGGCTTTACAAGAGTGGACTGAATATACCTGTCCTCTACGATTGTGACATCCATGAGCAGAAACTTGTGATGAGTAACGTGCCCGGATTACCTCTTATCGAATTGCTAAACGACCGTTCCATCAATGATGACATCATCATGCGGCATCTTCGTTCTGCAGGTCGGAGTATCCGAATGCTCCATAGAGAGGCGATTGTTCATGGGGACCTATCGACCAATAACATCATGATAACTCCCGATGGAGATGCAGTACTGATTGATTTTGGCTTAGCAAAGATAGAATTTGAAACTGAATTGTATGGTATCGATCTCCACGTTTTGTTTGAGATTCTTGGTGCATCTCATCCACACCGAGAGGGAGCAATGGAAGCAATTCTGGAAGGGTATTCCCTGTGTGAGCAAGAACTTGGTCCAGCAGAAACAACACCAGGCGGAGACCCCGTTGCGATGGAAGATGTACTTGAGCGATTCGAACTTATTCGGACTCGAGTACGCTATCATGGCTAATTGCATCAAAGCGGTTTTCATTCTGACGCTGCAAGATGTAAATGAATGTGAGAGCAATCAAAAGTATCACCGATATTTGCAGAATGAGGCTCGAATAGATGGCGAGTTCAGTTCCTCGATTCAATACGTTCATTGTCACCTCTCCATCATCATCAACTTCGATGAACGCAATGCCTCCTTCAAGGGCAATTGGATTGAGCTGATCGATGGTATCGGATGTTAATTGCTCTGAGTAATTTGTAGGCAGGTACAACTGATGAAGTTCCCAATCTCCGTATTTGTCTGCAAAACTCAATGGATTGAAGTGATCTTTTGCTTCCCAAACGACGTAATCATAACCCAGAGAGAGATTCCCTACTGGGAAAATAGGGTCAAATCCAAACCACTGGTCACCTGTTGTTCGATCGTAGAGAATCATTCGGTCAAGTGCAGAGACATTAACTCGGACTGCAACGTATTGTGAATCAAAGGCCACTTGAACAATGGTCGCATTGGTCTCGTCAACAATTTGCCCTCTCTCCTCAAGGACGAGATTCTGTTCCTCTGTAGTCGATGCATTGACAGGGATGTTTTGAGTGCCTGAGGCCCCGATTGTTCCTATGTGCAATGTTGATGGTTGCTCTTTTGAGACCATCAGAATCTCAATTCCAGAGACGGACATTAATTCGATGGTCTCCTCGCCCGGAAGTGTTGGAACAACGACTTCCTCTCCATTCATATCAACTCCATGTAAACTATTTTCTGCAATGTAGAGAACCACAAGTTCTCCTTGCAAAGCAGTAAGTTGCAATGATTTGATTGCAGTGACTTCCTTTTGGAGGATGACTTCGTTTGGATTCTCAACATCGATAACGCGGAACTCAGTTTCGTTCGCAACAACCAGGAATTTCTCGTACAATGCAAGAGGAGAGCCAAATTCCATCGAAGGTTGGGCGACCGTTTTTGGATTCAATGATGGATCGGACACATCATGAATCAAAACGATGGCTTCACCCGATTGGTTGTCCATCGTCGCCATCCAACCTTCTGATGCTACCGCTCCTTGAGCGGATTGAACGCCCTCTGCAGGAAGTTCGTTGTGGGTTAAATCCCAAGTGATGACAGCCCCAGTTAAGATCAAAATAATGACAATGAAGGTGCCTGTTTCCCTACTTGATGGTTTCATCAACCTTCCAATGTAGGCCTTGATTCGACCGAACAAAAAAGAAACAGAATGTCGAGGTCTTGTCAAAACGGTAGCGAGACGACTGTTGATTGTGCGTTCGTCGAAAACTCTCCAAACGGATTCATTGGTGGAATCACTCAATCGGACGCTTAGTGCGGCCACCATCATACCTCCAATAATGTCAACAAACCAGTGAATGCCGAGATAGATAATGGCAAATCCTGTGAGAATGATGTAGCCTAAGGTCATGTTTTGGAATCGTCGCCAACGTCCATCGTGATCGTGTTTACGAAATGTAAGCCAAATCGCGAATGGAACCGCAATGTGTAATGATGGCATACAGTTGGTAAATGCATCAATTCGACGGAACCAATCCTCAATTTCTGGATTGAGTGTGTAAGCAATTGCATCCATATCTTCAATGTAGAAACCCGTCACTCTGACGTTGAAAAAGAGATAAAATGGGATTGCAAGAAGATAAACCCATGCAATGGAAAGAGCAACACGATCAGCCATCCAGCGGTCATCAAAATACGTGACGTAAAAGATTGAAGAGTAGGTGATAAACATGAATCCAGCAATGTAGAAATGTGTCATGAACACATCAAGCCATGCTGCTCGAAACATGTCTTGGAACCAAACGACCAAATCACCTTCAATGGCATAGATGTAAGGCGTCATATCGATACCCGTTCGAGCCATCAAGATTCGATCGACTTGATCGAGGAAATCTTTCGCGTTGTAAATTGATAGTGCGATGAGGAGGTGCAGCCAGTAGCGACGAATAAAATCAACAAATCCTGAGAGTGTCAATCGAGCCCATGGTGGTTTGAAGTAAGGCATCAGGAAGACACCAACTGCAAGAGCCGAGATGAGCCATGTGAGATAGACACCATCCATCATGAAGCCTCCTTAACCAATGGTGAGCGTTTTTACTCAAGAAACCTGCACCTTATTTTCGAATGGGGCGGTTCATTCACCAAGCTCCGTGAACATAAGGACGACCACGATCTGGGTCACGACGATGAGCTAAATCCCAAATGCGTTCAAACCGATAAATTCCACTCGAACATCCTGATTCCCACTCGAATGAGAGTGCATAATTGCCCACAGTACGAACAAGTGGTTTCTGTTTTGGTAATGCTTCAACAGTCCGTCGAAGTTGCATACTTGTTTCATCTTCATTGCGTAATGGAGCGCACTTGGCACAAGGACAAGCATGCCGAAGGTCGTCGTATGCGACAGTGAGGGTGGTTCCATCTTCATACGTCAGTTCCATGTCCGTATCTCGACGTTCAAGGCGACGGAGTTCGAGAGGAGTGTCGGTCATCGTCATCACTCAAATAATCTCCAAGTTGGATGAAGTAGCCCCATCAAGTTGAGATTGAATGGAAGCTACAACATGTGAAAAGGCAGATGCTGAAGCCCCTTCTGGTTCGCTGACAATTCTGTGAACACCATCGTCTCCGCCTCGAACAAAGCCCGGATCGAATGGAAGTGCACCAAGGAAGGGTACACCAAATTCTTCTGCTGTAGAGCGGCCTCCACCCTCCTTGAAAATATCGAGCGTAACGCTGAATCGTCCGTCATCATCACAGGTTGCTCGGACTGTCCGTCCAGCAGGGGCAGCAATTTCAATTTCTGAACCCGGTGTGCCTTTTCCTTGGATGGTATATCCACTCATGTTTTCGACGACACCAAGAACCGGAACTTTCAGTGAAGAGGCGAAGGAAATGGATTTACGACTATCGAGTAATGCAACATCTTGCGGAGTTGTAACAATGACCATCCCGTCAATATCCGGCAATGATTGAGCAACAGTCAATGGCTCATCCGATGTGCCAGGCGGGAAATCGATGATGAGATAATCCAGATTCCCCCACTCGACATCGCCAATGAATTGTTGGATTGCTCCAAGTTTGATCGGACCACGCCATACGACAGGTGTATCTTCATCTTCAAGGAGGAAGGCCATGGAGATGACCTTGACACCCAAATGGCCTTGAGCAGGATGAATCCTACCTGCTTCAACGTGTAGTTTCCGACCATCAAGACCCATCATTTTCGGTACGTTCGGACCAGTGATATCGATATCCAGAATCCCAACTTTGTGGCCTTGTTGAGCGAGAGCAAGGGCGAGACCTGTCGAGACTGTGGATTTACCGACTCCGCCTTTTCCTGAAAGAACCATAATCTTGTGCTTGATTTTTTTTCCGATTTCCGCCATTGCCATCTTTCGCTTCATTTGAGCATAGGCTTGTTCCATCTGCTTTTGTGCAGCAGGGTCTGGAGCCTCTGATGCTTTTGCTGGAGCATCGTTACCAGGGTTGTGCATCGAAACTGGAGAATCGGACATACACATTCCACATGTTCTGCCTACTTCAATGCGTTTATTTTGCCTTCATGAGCTGTAACCAACTCCAATGTGTCAATGTTGTAAGGGACAATGCAAGAACAGTTTCAACAAATCGGAATTCCATATCGGTGTAAGCATAGGCTATCCCGACTGCCAGTGGTAGACTCAAAAGGTAGCCGATTTTGATGGATTCAAAGTCTGTCTTCTTCATGATGTTTCCAATCATCCAGAGTACAGGTCCGCAGAAAAACGTCATTGCTACCAATACGATTGCAACGATTTGAAACAAGAGATTGAGATCCTTCGCAGCGAATACAATATGAAGAAGGAAGAACAAAATGTATGTGCTGAGGAATACGATAATTGGCCTCATGGTCATATCCTCACTCATTGTTCTAAAGAGTCAATATTGATAAGATACATCACGGTCGTGGAGGTATGCGATTGTTGTTTGTTTGCGTAGGGAATTCTTGCCGTTCTCAGATGGCTGAAGGCATTGCTCGTCATTTGGGTTATGAAGCAGCAAGTGCGGGAACTCATCCAGCAAGTCAAGTGTCCGCTAATGCACTGGAAGTCCTCAAATCAAAAGACATCTCTATTGACGGATTGGAACCAAAATCGGTCGACCTGTTTGATGCAAAAGATTTCGATTTGGTCATTTCGATGGGTTGTGGCGTCTCATGTCCAACAATGAGAATAGACCAAGATTGGGGTCTTGATGATCCGGTTGGCCAGCCGCTTTCAGTTTTTGAAGCAACAGCAGAAGAAATTGAACGTCGATTGTCTGAATTATGATTACTCTTCTTCAGTCATTTCGCCTTCACCAAGCAAATCAATGAACATGCTGCTTACCGTTTTGGTACGACCATCATCGTCTTGAAGTTCGATTGAGTCCGTCTGGATGTCGACAATGGTTACCTTTTCTGGTAACATCGAGGCTATGATTCCATGTCGGCGACGACAAATCTCTGCAACATCGACCGCCCGACTAATGGCTTGACCTCTGGCTTGAAGTCGGACAAGACGTTCTCCATCTTTCATCGCCATATGAACCGCTTTGACGTACGAATAGGATGGTTTTCTGCCGACGTAAACAACCCGTGCTTCAGTCATGCTATGCCATTGTACAGGCAGTATGTAAAGGCTCTTTCAATGAATTTTGGTGCGAGCGCCGGGACTCGAACCCGGGTTCAGGCGTTGGCAACGCCCGGTGATAACCACTACACTACGCTCGCAGGTAGCAACCAACCCACTGAGCAGGGGTATAAACGATTGTCGGCTCAATTGGTTGCTCATTGGAAACCGAAACGATCTTGTCCTTCTTTTGGTGGTTGGCGTTGTCTGAAAAACACGACCATGCCGGCAAGAAGAGATGCTACACCAGCAAC
>JAYXXD010000079.1:0-5948 GCA_036019775.1 Thermoplasmatota archaeon | reverse complement strand
CATTTTCATGGCTTCAAGTATGAGAATGACTTGACCCTCTTTGACAACATCACCTTCCTTGACTTCGACGGTTACGACCTTGCCAGGAATATTTGCAGAGACGGTTCCGGATTTCTTCTTCTTTCCACCGCCTCCACGACGTGCACGAGGTGCAGCTTGTGCATTGGGAACTTCAATCGAGAATGATTGACCTTCAACTGTCGCTTGATAGGTTCCATCCTCATTGAGTTCAATATCAACTTCGAATTCCTCACCATTGACTTTGACCGTTCGTTTCTCTCCCATCGTATCATCTCCAAGGGCTTCGGTTGCTTCTGTAATTCATCAGTGAGGATCGGCCCATATTCATTCTTCGATGGTCTTGTGACCACGCCTCACCGCGTTGTCGGCCACGTTGCGATGCATCATCACCGCTCTCAACGAGGCTCAAGACCGCTGCAATTGCAGCCATTCTTCGTGTTGCTTCATCAGCCATATTTTCGCCTCACAATGGAATGTTGCCATGCTTTTTTGCTGGTCGAATCTCTTCCTTTTCAAGCAACATGAGTAATGCCCGTGAAAGTCGTGAACGAGTCTCACTGGGTTCGATGACATCGTCAATGTAACCCATCGCTGCTGCTTTGTATGGATTGGCGAAGGTGTCGGTGAAATCTTGAGTTAAACGGGCGCGTTCTTGTTCTTGATTGCGGGCATTTTTTATGCGCCGGCGGTGAATGATTTCGACAGCGCCATCGGCACCCATAACTGCAAGTTCTGCACTTGGCCATGCAACGTTGTAATCTCCACGAATGTGCTTCGAAGACATGACGTCATAGGCGCCACCGTAGGCTTTACGCAAAATCACAGTCAGTTTTGGTACAGTTGCCTCTGCATAAGCGTACAACAATTTTGCACCGTGGCGGATGATTCCACCCCATTCCTGGTTGGTCCCAGGGAGAAAACCAGGTACGTCCTCAAAGGTTAGGATTGGTATGTTGAATGCATCGCAGAATCGAACAAATCGTGCGGCTTTGTCACTGGCATCAATGTCGAGACATCCTGCAAGAACCTTTGGCTGGTTGGCAACAACACCTACTGTATGGCCTGCAAGATGTCCAAAGCCACAAACGATGTTCATTGCATAATCAGCTTGCACTTCCAAAAAGCCACCATCATCGAGAACTTCCCGAACAACGTCTGTCACATCGTAAGGTTTGTTCGTATCTTCAGGAATCATGGTTGTCAAGGCATCACATGAACGGTCAGGGCTGTCCGATGTTTTGCGGATTGGAGCGCGGTCCATGTTGTTTGATGGAAACATATCACAAAGATCACGTGCCAATTGTATGGCTGCATCGTCACTTTCAGCAGTGAAATGTGATACGCCTGATTTTGAGGCATGCGTCATTGCACCTCCCAGGTCCTCAAAAGTAACAACCTCATTGGTAACGGTTTTGATCACTTCTGGACCAGTGATGAACATATGAGCAGTTTTGTCAACCATGATGACGAAATCAGTGATCGCAGGACTGTACACTGCACCTCCTGCACATGGTCCCATAATCACACTAATTTGTGGTACAACACCGGATGCGCGAACGTTTCGGAAAAAGATTTCAGCATAGGATCCCAATGAAGCAACACCTTCCTGGATTCTAGCGCCACCTGAATCGTTGAGTCCAATTACTGGTCGACCAGTCTTGAGCGCCATGTCGAGAACTTTGCAAATCTTCAACCCGTGCATTTCGCCCAAGGAACCTCCATAGACTGTGAAATCTTGTGCGAAAGCAAAGACTTCTCGACCATTGATTTTTCCGTGACCAGTAACAACACCATCTCCGGGAATGACGTTTTTGTCCATGTCAAAGTCACGACAACGATGCTCAACGAGAGCATCAATCTCTTGGAAGGTACCTTCGTCGAGCAACATGTCGAGTCGCTCTCGTGCAGTCATCTTTCCTCGGTTATGTTGAGCATCGATGCGGGCTTGACCGCCACCGGCTTCGCTTCGAGCTTTTCGAGCACGTAGGTCATTGAGACGTTGTTCAGTGGACGACACCCTTCTCACCAAACATGGGTTAGGCATAACGCCCTTATTCGTTGCCCTTGAAAAAACCTGCAAGTATCAACCTTCAGATGGTCGGAATTGTACCATCTCCCAATCTTCCTTACCTGTTGGTGGTTCCCTCCAATCAGGATCGCCGGGTAAGATCAATCCATTGCCAATCGATGCCATCTCGATGGCTAAGGATTGATGTGCTTGAATGAGTGCCTCCCACTCGATCTGACCGCTACGTAACTTGAACCATAAGCGCAAGTTTCTCCATGATTTGCTAAGTCGTTGATACAATTTGAGATGCAGTCGGGCCGAAACAGGCCACCAAAACAAGAGGAGAATTGAGACAAGAGGCCAAGGTATTGCAGCAAGAACAGGAAGGATGAAGCCAGGTAGGTTGATGTTTTGCAGTGGTGAAGCCGCAGATGCAATGAACCATCCAAGCGTTATCGCACAGAACAACCACCATATCGGATACAACCCGATTGAATACAGTAATTTCATTGAACCAATCCCTGCTTTGTTCTCCTGTTTGTTCGCTTTCATGGAGACAAAGAATCGCACGAAGAGGTAAGGTACACCAGTTGCTATCATTGCTGACCAGGTCACAAATCCAAGCATCCATGCAGCAGACCAAACCCAAAATGCAAAATTTTTCACAAAGGCTTTTTTTGAAATCTTCTTTTTCCGATCTTTTAGTTCCCATGAACGCAATTGTATACGCTCCATGTCCCGATGATGTTCCTTGAATTTCGCTTCAATTTCTTCGGTTCGTTCAGAATCATTGATGGAAAGATATTGCCATGCTGCGCGAACACGTCGCGAGCCAAGTACGGCCTCATCATACGATAATTTCGAAACATTTTCGCCACTTCGAACTGTGTGAATCATCCTTCTTGCTCTCCAAACCAACTCTCGGTCTTCCCAAGATTCTTGCGCATGGCTGATTCGATTGATTTCTGTCTGTAAGAGAGAGGTAACTTCTCTGCACCATGTTCGATCATGTGCTTGTTGAGAATGTTCCTCAAGTTCTTCTTTGGAAGGTTGTGGCGCCCCTTCTTCTCCTGGCATCGGAGGTGTTTCAAACGAGCGATTTATTTGCAGACTGACCCGTTCTCGGAATGAATGTTGATCGCTGTAATGCAACCCAATTGGGACAATGTTTGGTGTTGGTTTCCCAGCAGCCACAGCTCTTCGATGTGCCTCGAGAAGGATACGTGCTGCTCCCGTTTTCATTTCGACTGCGTGGGATTCACTGTGACTCATGCCTTCGGGAAAAATAGCGATTCGCTCCCCATTAGCGACAAGTTCTGCGAGCGTATCAATGAGTTTGGAATTGGATTTCTTCCTCTCGTCAGGAGTTGCATCAGAATCCTGGGCGCGTTGGACAGGCTGAACATTGATCCATTTCATGATTCGCGATAAGATTGGTATTTTGAACAAGGTTGATTTTGCTGCAAATGTCAATCCACCTGGTAATGCTGCCATCATCAACATAGGGTCGATAAGGCCGCCGGGATGCCAAGCAGTGTAGATAATTCCACCTTGTTCCGGAAGCGTGTCGACATCAACGGTTGAGATTTCTCGGAACCATGTCTCCATAATTGCCCGATTGACCCTACGGACCCTGAGATAAGCCTTGCTCGGTTGAAGATGAGAAGGGTCCCTCTCCCAAGGCATGGTTGAGGACGAAAGAACTGACATTTGATACCATCCCCGAACCATTCATGGAGGCGAAGAATTCAACGACTCTTTCATAACCATCAATCCAATCCTCGTGACATGGACCAGCCGTTACGAATTGTCATAGCAAAACCGGGACTTGATGGTCATGACCGTGGCGCAAAGGTTGTGGCACGGGCTCTCCGTGATGCGGGACATGAGGTGATTTACACTGGTTTGCGAAGAACTCCAGAACAAATCATAGAAACGGTTCGAGATGAGGATGCTGTTCTTCTTGGTCTTTCTTCGCTCTCTGGAGCACACGGACACCTTTTCCCTAGAATCTGTGAAACACTACGTGAAAACGATATGGGTGATGTCATCGTATTTGGTGGTGGAATTATTCCTGAGGATGATTGGCAACCTTTGTTTGAAGCGGGTGTGCGTGCGCTGTTTGGGCCTGGTACGACCTCTGAAGAAATGGTCGAATTCATTGCAACTGCTGTCAAGCGGGACGATGCAGGTGTAGGTCATGGTGCAGGATGGCACTGGAACCCATCAGCATGAAGGTGAGATTTTGGATCAGCGAATCGAGGCCGCAAGAGCAGGTGACCGTCGCGCATTAGCTCGTCTCCTTACGTCAATTGAAAATGGAGAATTGCGAATTCAAGAGCCAAAGCGTGAGAATGGTGAATGGAACATTCTCGCGCTAACGGGTCCACCTGGAGTCGGCAAATCCTGTCTCCTTGATTGCATGCTTCATGAATGGGTTGACCAAGGATTTCGAATCGCTGTACTCGCGGTTGATCCTTCTTCACCCCGTTCAGGAGGAGCCCTTCTTGGTGATCGCGTGCGCATGCAGATCCTTGATGATTCGAACAGAAAAGGTTCGGTCTATGTTCGTTCAGTAGCAACACGAAAAACGAGCGGTTCCGTTCCATTTGTAGTACGGGAAATGGCATATTGTCTTCTTGAGGTGGGTTGGGATCGAGTCGTTATTGAAACGGTTGGAGCAGGACAATCAGAAGTCCGTTGTGCAGCAGTCGCAGATCGCATTGTCTTGGTCGAAGGACCAGCTCGTGGTGATGGTGTGCAAGCCGAGAAGGCGGGGTTATTGGAACTTGCAGATGTTGTCATCGTTAACAAATCTGATTTGGATGGTGCGCAGCGTCATGCGAATGAATTGCGAGAATCTCTCCATCTTGGACAGGAAGATGCTCCAGATGTGCTTCTTGTCAGTGCTTTGCACGGGACTGGTGTTGCAAAAGCGGCTTCAGCCTTGCTAACATTGGAACAATCAATGCGTGCAGGTCGTGCACGATGGAGGGAGCGCCTCATTTCACATCATGAACGGCAACTGCTTGAACATCCTAAATTCGACATTCTTCTGTCAAATGTTGAGGAAGGTTTGATGTCATTTGATGAAGCCTACGCTCAAATGAGGAATGGCGATGAGTGACCAAGTCGAATTGACAAATCCTGTTGAACTATCCGTTGGTGGTATGTCTGGACATGTTCTTCGTCGAGGTATCCACCTTGCTATGTCGCTCTTACCATTCCTGTTCTTCGAGATTGGTGAAGACGTTGCAGAAGCAGTTTCTCTAACGCTTGAGCAGGTGGTTTCAGGAGTCATCTTGATTGCCATTTTGGGTGAATCTCTGCGTTTGAAAATGGGTTGGACGATCGTCGGTCAGCGTTCCTATGAAGCGAAACAAGTATCTGCTCTGGCTTGGGGAGCTCTTGGTGTAGGAATGGTGTTTCTTCTTGCGCCAGAACCAGCTTACGCCTATCCATTGATTCTCAGCCTCTCTTTGGGAGATCCGTTGCTAGGAGAGTTGCGCAGGAAAGGTGTTTCAACCCAGACTGTTGTTTGGGTAGGAACTGTTGGTATCGCTATCATTTGGGCTGCATGTGCTTATTGGGTTGACACACCATGGGTTCTGGTGTTGTTGATGGGGCCGATTTGTGTTGCTGCTGAATGGCCTCGATTGCGATACATCGATGACAATGCGACGATGTTGTTGATTCCACTTGCTTTCGTTCTCATTATTGACCCATTTATTGGAGTTCTTTGAGACCATCACGCCGCCATATTTTAGAATCGAGTCTGCTACGGTAGTTTGTTGGTAACCATGTACGGCGACAGTGAATCCAAAGAACCACCTCAATCCGTTTACTACACTTTTTTCGGAATTGCAGTAATATTGCTCGCTGTTACAGCGTTTAAGTATCCTCTCTGGTGATGATACTG
>JAYXXD010000078.1:0-5982 GCA_036019775.1 Thermoplasmatota archaeon | reverse complement strand
TTCATTGAACCAAACGATGTGTGGTCGTAATCTCCCTTCACAATGCAAACACGTTAGAAATTCCTCTCCAAGATGCTCAATATCCATCATATCCTCAACATGATGACATGCTTCACATCGAAGTTTTGCAAGTTCTCCATGCATGTGAATCAGATTCTCTGAGCCGGCACGTTCATGCAAATCATCAACGTTTTGAGTAACCAGGAGGAAGTTGTCAAAATAGTTTTCAAGTTGTACCAACGCTTCATGTCCCTGGTTTGGTTCTACTTCCAACAATTGTTTACGCCGCTGTTGGTAAAAATTCCAAACCAGTTGGGGATTCGCTTTCCAACCTTCTGGAGTTGCGACCTCCTCAATCCGATGATTTTCCCATAACCCGTTTGAATCTCGAAAGGTTCGAATTCCAGACTCTGCGCTGATTCCAGCACCAGTCAGGATCACAAATTTGGTTTCTTTCTGAATCATGATTCCTCAATCCTCTTTCTTGTGTTCAAATGAGAAACCATCAAATTCGGTCTGGTAGATAGGTACTGCACCTTGGGATGGCTCGTGAGTGGAAGTTACAGGTTGCACCACTTGATTTTGAGTGGGTTGGGTCTGTTGAGGTTGGCTAGAATAAGCCGGAGGGACGTATTGCTGTACAGTTGTTTGATTCGGTTGATAGATCGTTCCATCAGGTTGTTGGTAAAGAACAACTTGAGGTGTTTTCTTTCCACTGACAAGACCGACGATGAGAAGAATAATGCCAAGCAAGCAGCAAACACTCCCTCCACACATGCCAAAGGCAGGCCCAACAATCTCACTTGCATCAACGATTACGATGTCTCCTTCTGCAGTAATTGTATAATTGCCAGAAGCTATTTCCACTAGATCTCCGAGATATGTATATCCTGGGTATTCTGTTCCAGTATAGCAGTCTTGGAGAAAGACATCACCCATGTTTCCAGTAATGGTCAAGTTAAAATTCTCACAATCCACAAGGTTTCCTTTTGCATAGACTTCCATCGCTATGCTTGCCCCATCATATTCGAAGGACATCCCATCTTTGGATGTATCATGAAGAATGTTTTCGTTTGTTGGACGATAATCAAGAATGCTGAGCAGAGAAGCTAGAGTAACCAGAAAAGAAACAAACAAAAAGACGCCGCCAGTAATGGTTAGTCCCTTGTTCATGGCAACAACTCAACTCAACGCGATGCGAGTGTGAGGTTCTTCCACATGTCTTCTGGAACTTCCATAGCCAATCGGAGACCTCCCATTGCGCCGAGTCGAACTGGGTCATCAACGACGTGAACGTTAACATCACCCATGTCGGAGAGTCGGCGCTCAATCAGTGCACCAAGTCCACGGATTCCAGAACCGCCACCGGCGAGAACCATGTTTCGACGGAATTGGTCATGATACTCAGGGTTGGAGTCAGCGATGAGTTGCTTCACGTTCTCTACGATTGGATCTACGATGGATTCACACGCCCTTTGAATGCAATCCGTGATGTCAAGATTCATTGCTTTCCCTTCAATTGAGAAGTCAACCATAACTGGATCATCAGGCGTCGAAGTAGATACGAACGAGTATTGTTCCTTCCATCGGCGTGCCATATCTTTCGTGATTTGGGCTCCATTGTACTTGGATTGAACTTCTTTGATGATTTGAGCATCGACATAATCCCCAGCATATCCTGTGTGCATTTGGTCGCCTGGGCCTGGAATTGTTCCGTAAACACGGCAAAGGTCCGTGGTTCCTGCTCCGATATCGATAACGAGTGTGTGTTCGATCATGTCGAGTGCATAAGCAACTGCAAACGGTTCAGAGATGATCATTGCAGCATTGACGCTGCCTGCAGCTGCATCAAAGATAGCAGTTTTATCGACGTGACTTGCTTCAGCTGGAGCACCAATAACAGCAACGACTCGGTCATGCTCTTCAGGGTCAGAAAGTCCAATCAAATGTGTGATGAAGTGTGCAATGAACTGGCGGTCTTCAGGTGTATCCTTGATGACACCAAGCTCAAGAGGGCGGTAGAGATTAAGCGCAAGTCGATTCTTTAACGCATCTTCCCCAAAGAGAACATCTCTCTTCAGGAAGTTACGTGCAATCGGATCTTTTGGAGTACCGATTACCGTGAGTTCTTCTACTTCGTGATTTCCTGAGGAGACCATAACCGAGCGAAAAGTTCCCAAGTCAATTCCAATATACAATACGTCTTCTGCCATAGCGTTCGCCAATTTGTGGGAACACTGTCGACTTTATGAAGCATCCCTAGCCTACGTTCGCAAAATCAGTCTGAAAATCGAGCAAGTATATTTCTATAGAACACCTTCTAGAGCCAACTTTCACAAGGTTGACAGTACCATGACGAGTATTCAGGGTAGAGTTCAGCCATTTGATTGCAGTTTGGACATTCCTTGAGGGCGTTAGCACCAAAAATTTCCTGAACAAGAGCCACATGTTGTTCCTCTGTGATCCCTAATTGTTGACGCATGACCCACATCATTTGATCTTCACTCGGAGAAATAATACCATCTTCGAGAACGAGTGCAATCACGTTTCTGTAATCGTCCAGTACATTCACGTCTCTGAAATCGAGGATGACACCTCCCTTCTCTGCGACTATATCTTGACCACCAGGGTCGTCAACGAACAAGACGAGCGATTCTGGTTTGAGTTTTTCATCTCGTAGTTCGAAGGATATTCGGTTACCGTCTAGATTTGCATAGACCAATCGGGATGATCGGTTGATGACATTGGTGATTGAGCGAGCCGTTTCTTCGCTCGATCGTCCTCGCTTCCATCCTGTGGGACTTCGCTCATTGTACGCATAAAATTCAGTTCCGATTCCGGGATATTCAAGCCGAATTTCTTCCCCTCCATCAAATCCGTTGGATACGATTGTTAATGCAGCAACTTCAGTAGAAACGAGGTTGTCATCATCATCAAAACTGATCATTAAGGGTTTTCTGTCCTCTGATGCTGCATTGTAGTGGCCTTGCATCCCACTCATCCACTTCTCTTCCAAACGTTTCAGTGATTGTTCCTGTTCATCAGAAAGATTGGATTCAACACCTAAGACTCCTTTGAGGTCTCCTCGTTCCATTTCGGCTTTGAATTCGTTGATCAATTCAGAATCACGTCGATGATTTGGCGGTGGACCTCGAACTTTCTTTGAAACATAATTCGGGTCTGCCCATTCGTAAGAACAACGGCTACAAGTGAGATATCCTTCCATGGTTGAAGGTTGACTTTCTCCACCACATCGTGCACAATCTCCATCCTCTTGGATTGAGAGATTATCGGCCGCTTCTCTTCTTCCTTTCCGAATACCGCCAAACCCAGCCATAGACGACGCAGGCCTCAGACTTTCTATGAAGGCTTCTATCCAGAAGTTTAGGAATTCATGAGAATTGCTTTGAGCCCATAATGAACCATTCCATCCTGTCCGTACAATCGTCGGACTTCGAAACGTACATTGTCATCGATACGTGGTGTTCCCTTTTCATCATCAGCAAGCATAAACACTCCTTTTGGCCCTTCGTCAAAGGAAACAAGAACAGTACTTACGCCTCCAAGAATAGGGGCACGTCCAGAGAATTCGGAAGGTGCACCTGCTGCGCTAAGTCGAGTCCATGTCAAAATTGTTGCCGTTTCTGAGAGTTGCTTGCTGGCAGAATCAATTCTTTGGCCTGATGCATTGAGTTGGCGAGGTGGCCAAACAAGTTGCTTTTGATCAACTTGAGCTTTCAAACCAAGCCGAGATGGTGTTGCAATCATGTGCTGTGCTTGAGAGACGTAAGCACCTTGACTCACGCCTTCAACCTCAATCTTCCACTGTTCATCGAGTTGAGATTTCATATCCTTATCGTAAGGTATTGCATCAAAGGCAGGCCAAGTCGGCTCATCCTTTGATGACGTTATGGCGACAATGTAATCGCCCATGTTTGCATGTAAGTGCATACTTGCTTCAGCATCGATACGCCAATCCGTACTCGATTCAATGATTTCTTGGACCCCTACGCTTGGTGTGAATTCAAGATTTTCTTCAAACATGCCTAGGTTGATTGAACCTGCTGGTAGTTGCTTCAAGAGAGCAAGTAGAATCGTTAAACGATCACCATCCGGACCTGCCCAGTTTCCACCATACAGACTGCAAGCGAAGTGCTCGTCTCCGTCGGATAGAATTGCAATCGACATTATCGCTGCCTCCCAAATACATGGACTGCACATGTTGCTCCAGATCCTCCGACATTGTGTGCCAAACCAATTTCTGCGTCACGTACCTGACGTTCCGATTCGACTTGATGTCGTAATTGTTTGAAGATTTCAACAGCTTGTCCTGTTCCAGTCGCTCCTAGAGGATGGCCTTTTGATTTCAGTCCACCACTTGCATTGATGGTTACACTTCCTTCGTTTCGTCGTCCTTCTCCTTCTCGTGCGAATAACCCGCCAAGGCCACGTCCAGCGAAACCAAGATCTTCTGTAGCTAAGACTTCTGCAATTGTGAAACAATCGTGAACTTCTGCAATATCGATATCTTTTGCTGTGATACCTGCGGTCTTGTATGCCTTTGCTGCAGCCGACTGCGTCGCTCGCAGTTGGGTAATGCTTGGCCTATCATGGAGGGCCAAATGGTCCGAACCTGCGCCCGAACCTTTGATCCAAACAGGTGTATCAGTGTATTTGTGTGCAAGATGGTCAGCGACAAGGATGACAGCAGATGCACCATCGGATGTTGGGCAACAGTCGTAGAGTGTGAGAGGGTCTGCAACCATGAATCCTGATTTTGCTTTGTCAAATGAGACTTCTTTTCGTAGATGCGCGACTTCGTTCTCAAAGCCATGCATGTGATTCTTGACGGAAACATGCACTAAATCATCGTGTGTTGAATCGAATTCGTGGAAGTATCTTCGAGCTGTAAGCGCATAAGTTCCAGGAAAGGTCAAGCCTGCCAGGCGTTCCCATTCTGTGTCACCAGAAACACCGAGCCAGTAGCGTTTCCTTGAGGCAGATAAATCGTTCATTTTCTCAATTCCGCCAGCAACAACCACATCGGCTTGACCGCTTTTGATGGCCATCCAAGCGTCTCGTAGAGCAAAACCAGAAGATGCACAGGCATTTTCAACACGGCGTACACTGACACCTTCCATTCCAGAATGCTCTGTGAGTAAAGCTGCAGTGTTTCCCAACTGTGAACCACCGAAAGCAATGCTTCCGATAAATGCCTCATCAACATCGACGGATTGAAAGTCTTGATCGACACTTTGGATGGCTTTTTCCATCGCCTCAGACCACATTCCTTTGAGTCCAAGAGGATGGTTGCCGAATTTCGTCTGGCCAGCACCGACCATTGCAACATCGACCATGTTCTCCCCAGTTGAAACAAGCATTTGATTGAGTCGGTCAAATCACCCGCAGGGTTCATGAATGGGTGTCGATAGCCTCGGACATGCTGCGCCAATGTAGAAAGCACGGCCACTTCAGTGGTACAAACTGTCCTGTATGCAATGAGGAAGGAAAATTCATCATGAGCGACCGCGAAGCAGGAAGCCTAGGCCGAATGCTCGCTCTTGTTCTACGACACGCACCTGAAAAGTTCAATGTTGAAATGGACATCAACGGTTGGGTGAGTACACGAGAACTTGCTGATTCAATCTCCGGGCAGCGTCGCCACTATCATTGGTTGCGAGGATGGCACTTTGAAGCCATAGCTAATGCTGATGAAAAAGGGCGATATCAAGTCGAAGGTGAGATGATTCGAGCCACATACGGGCACTCGATTGAAATTGAACTTGACCTCCCTACTGACGAAATTCCTGAGGCTTTGTATTGGCCCTGTGAACCAAATGAAGCTGATGCCATCGTTCAACTCGGAATTACATCGGGTACTCGAAATCACATCCACTTATCGAAGACCATCGTTAATGCACTCGAGGCAGGCCATGTTCGTATCGATCGACCAGCCATTATCGAAGTGGATACGGTCCGAGC
>JAYXXD010000077.1:0-6035 GCA_036019775.1 Thermoplasmatota archaeon | reverse complement strand
ATAGTCCAATATTCGACTCAGAATCATCGATACTGTCCAAGCAGCCTGGGATGATAAATAAAACAACAACGAGCAAGATTACAATCCGGTTTTTCCGCATATCACCCCTATACGGGCGTAAAAAATAAATCAATCCCCTCCAAACCTTATTCGGATTGAATGCAAAGGCTCTATCGGATTACCGATACATTAGGTACTAGACCAATGAGGTCGTTTACAGTTGGCCTTTCAGAAGTCACCCCTCAAAGCATATCCTGAACATACTGACAAGAACATTATCACCAAATTCTGATTGCTCCTCAATGATTGAATTGAGGGAAGTATTGCTTGGTAAACATTGAGGCTTGTTCAGGAGTATATCCTTGTGAAAGAAGTCCATTGTAGTAATCCATAGCAGGATCGGGTTGAACGACTGGTTGAGCAGCAGCTTGTGCATACGTCTGAGTTTGAACTGGTTGCTGATATGGATTCGCTTGCGCAGCTGGCATGGTGACCTGTTGCTGCATCGCTGGCTGTTGCATTCCCATTTGGTTGTATTGTTTCATTTCTGGTTGCTTCGGACCTCGAGTCATCACGAATGCCAATCCAGCAAGAACGAGTACTGCTATACAGTAAACGACGAGCATTACAGGACTTGTGAAGAAGTTCTCCTCTTCTTTATTTTCAACAACAATTGGTTCGACATAGATGTGTGTCAGTGGATCGTTAATGTATGCATCAGCTCCATCTTCAAGTGTCCAATTCTCATCTGGATCTGACCATCCGTCACCATCGGAATCAGGGCAACCAAATCGATCAAGTCTTGAAGTTCCTGCAACATCTGGACATTGGTCTCCTTCAAACCCATCAAGTTCGTCTCCGAAACCGTCCCGATCGGAATCCTTCCATTGGGTTGGCTCCAAACGGAACATCGGGTCGTCAGCACCGTCTTCGATGGTCCAACTCAGTTCTGCATCGGAATATCCGTCACCATCTGAATCAATACAGCCAAGACGATCGATGGTCGAATTCCCACCACGGTTTGGACAAGCGTCTGCGTTTGCACCGCTTGAATTGTCACCATATCCATCACCATCAACATCGGACCATTGTGAAGCTTCACCAGGGAAGGCATCTTGCACATCCCACCAGCCATCTCCATCAGAATCCGGACAACCTAGGATTCCATTTTGCCAACTTGTTCCCGGTTGCATTGGACAAGCATCTTGATCTTGTGCTCCATCCATGTACATGCCAACCCAATTTTCAGGACGATCAATCCATGAAGCATTTCCGTAATTATCACCGAATCCATCTTCATCAAAGTCAGCCCATTGCGTTGAATCACTTGGGAAGGCATCAGCACCAGAATCAATACCCCAGCCTTGAGTTTCAGTAGAGTATCCATCACCATCAGCATCAACGCAGCCGTATCGGTCAAGGGAAGAGGTTCCTGGGATGTCGGGGCATGCATCAGCAGGTTCACTACCGAGATTGTCACCATACCCATCATCGTCTGAATCGCTCCAAACTGTTGGGTCCATAGGAAGGTCATCGATTGAGTCTGCCCAACCATCACCATCCATATCCGGGCATGCATTCAAATTGCCTTCAGTCGAATTCCCGAATTCAGTTGGACAGTCATCGGTTGAGTCTGACCACAAATCTCCATCCGTATCAATGCAGCCTTGTGTACCAAGTGTGGAAGTCCCAACAACGGTTGGGCAATCGTCTGCAGCATCCTCAAATCCATCGTTGTCATCGTCAATGTCTTCATCTGAATCTCGGCAACCATCACCATCGACATCCGTTGTCGAATCCGAAACCCATGTTGGACGCGGTGGCGTATAGGCTGTGAGCGGACAGGTGTCATCAACATCGACGATACCATCGTTGTCATCATCCAAATCTTCAGACGTGTCATCCTTACATCCGTCGTTATCCCAATCGGTTGAATTTACGGGGTCATTGAAATCTCTCGCACTGGTCCAATTAAATTCACCATTCCGAGGACAATTATCGGGGAAATTATCGCTTAATCCATCGTTGTCATCGTCTCCATCACAAGCATCACCTTGTTGATCACCGTCTGTGTTCGCTTGGACTGGATTTGAGATGTTGGGGCAGTTATCGGATGAATCTGGGACACCATCTGCATCAGTATCAATGAGATTTGCAGGATCGAAAATCCAAGCGTAAACATCTCGATATCCACCTGATGAGAGAGGCACTCCTTTGTGCGTGAACGAGCCGGAGAAGGAACCGGTTGCACCTACAAAATCACTGGAGTTCGTTGCCAAAGCAAATACGGTGTCTTGTCCCGACCCACCAAATTTCTCAATCCAACTAACTGAACCACTTGGCGATAAGCCTACGAGAAAACCATCAATGTCTTGATTTAACAAGGATTTCGTTCCTGCATAAAATGTATCATTCATGAGACCTCCAAAAATAACGGAGCCACTCGATGTGACTGTCAATGCCTCAGGGAAATCAGTGAGTGATGAACCCGAAACAAAAGACCATGTGTTCGCTGGCGTGTTCGAACTTCGGACGATGAAAATATCATTTCCTCCATAAGTAGCTGTAGCTGACCATCCCGTTGAACCAATTGTTCCACCGAATGTCCCGCTGAGGTAGGTATCACCATTCGCATCAACCTCGATTTGGTATACGCGGGTCGACTCACCGCTCGTGCCGATACCTTCGAGACTCGTCACTGCTCCAAATTCATCCAGCTCGACGATCGCCGCATCAACATTACCTTTGGCAACATAACCAAAGGAAGCCCATTGAGATATGGTTCCTGTAGCAGTTGCCAATTTAATTTCACCGTTGGGAGTAATCGCCATATCGTCAAGTGCATCTGCGCCAACGCCTCCGCCAGAGGTCACCCATAGAGTCGTTCCTGAAAAAGCATCTAACATCGCAACGAAGACATCTTGACTCGTAGCATTGATTGAATAACCACCAAAATCAGTCTCTCCACTAAATACACCTGAAACGATGATATCTCCTGAAGGATGTACTCCTGAGTGTGTTGCTTGGCTAAACTCTCCAGTACCGTTTACGAGTGTTGAAAAGTTCTTTGCCCACAACCACCCTTGGAATGGATCATGTACAGCAACAAACCCTTCAAGGTGGGGAGCAAAGTTCGAAATTACAATATTCGAACCTTGTGGACCGAATGTAATTTCTCCACCGAAATATCCCGTCACAATAATTTCTTCATAAGCCCCGATTGTTACATCAGTAAGATAGGAATAGCCTCCGTTACTGTGATCTGCACTAACGAAACCATTCCACGCTCCCGTTTCATCCAATAAGGCAACGTAGAATTCAACAGCCCCTTGAATCGCTAAGCTTGCAGGTACAGTGGGATCGAGTGTATGGGTTCCATACGTTAACGTTTCGTAATATTCAGAACCAATCACCCATCCACCGGAAGGAATAGGTTCAATGTGTTCTCCATCCTCGTAACCTGCCCCGCTTCCAGATGCAAGAATTGTTGATACAGAGCGTCCGGAAGTTTCAGAGATTATATCGTTCGATAATTCATTTGAATTCTCATAGCTCATAACCTGCGGAAGACTCACTGAACAAAACATAAGTGCGACAAGCACAGTTGCTGAGATGACTTTGAGCGTTGGGCGCATGTCCGTGCTAAGCCCTTAACAGACATCAAGCCTTTCATTGAACGTGCAGCTCTTCAAGCAACGTTATCATCAAGTTGCAACAAATCGCTGTCACCCGCATCAAGGATACAAATGGTCGAGATGCTGAAAGGTTTACCACACGCAACACCGAGTTCTCGATTTACGACTGGTGCTTGATGAACAGTCACTTCTGGATGACGTGCTCGCAAATCATCGATGTAGTCACTCGGACAATTTGCAGCGAGAAGAACGAGTCGAGCATCTCCTTTCGCACACGCATCAAGCGTTTGTCGTTGTCCAAACAGTAGGCTTCCAGTTGCAATAGCAAGTTTCAGTTGTCGGCTTAAATCCATTTTCTTTCCTCCATTCTCCACATGTGTTTCTCATGGTTGGAATCATTCCTCAGGGATGTAGAACAACTCGACACTACCTGTTCCAAGGGAAATCGGTTGTCCTACGATAATGTTCTCAGCAACACCGGTGAGACGATCGGTCTCTCCGATGATACCGGCCTTAAGCAGGTGGTTCACGGTAACTTCGAAAGCAGCACGAGCAAGGATACTGTGCTTTGTTCCTGAAACACCGTGTCGGCCAATCGCTCGCACTTCACCTTCTGAAGTCATCACATCCGCAACCATGAGCAAGTGTCGGACGTCAACTTCGAGACGAGCACTGAGCAAGGTTGACTCAAGTTCGTTGATAATTGCTTGACGAGCAGCTTCAATACCAAGGTAATTGTAGATTTCAATGATGTTGTTGGTGTAGGTTCGTGAGCGATCAATCGTTTCGATTTCACTGACTCGTGCAAGGTTTGAACCTATGGTTGAGAGATAGTACTCTCCATTCTTGTCATCAAACTGGACGTTTGCACGCTCGATACCAGGTATCCCCTTAAGGCGCAAATCTCGAATCTTTTCTTCAAGTTGGAGAAGCATCGTGTATGATGGAGGGTTCTCTTGCAATTCAGCCAGTTCTTCTTCACTCGAAATACCAGGGATGATGGTCAAAACACCTGGATTCTTTTCCTTGTCCGTTTGGACAAGTGTTCGAAGAGCTCGTTCAAGTTTGTCTTTGACTTCCAGTCCCGTCATGTTCTTCTGTTTCAATTGGCCTTTGTTGAGTTTCAAAACGAGACGACGTTGCGCTACGTCTGTTTCGATGTTGGCAATGTTGAATGTTGTTGTCACTTCAAGCGCTGCAGCAAGTTTCTGAGCTTCATCGCTCGAGTTCTTTTTGTCATCCTTCAAACGAATGATCATCGTTGGTGTACTTGGAACCTTTCGAGCGTCGACAATCTCAATGATACGAGGAAGACCTTGGGTAACGTTCACCGTTGCAACACCAGCATAGTGGAACGTACGCATGGTCATTTGTGTTCCTGGTTCACCAATGGATTGGGCAGTGATAATTCCTGCAGCTTCGAACGGGTCAATGCTCGCTTTATCCAATGCTGCATAAGCATCAGCAACAACAGTTGTCGCTTGCTTCTTTGTTAATTTCTTCAAATTGCGGTCATGGATTGCTAGAGTCATATCATGAAGGATTTTGTCACTGAAGCGGTTGGTTCCCAAATCGTCGACAGCCGCTTTGAGCGATTTGTATACAGGATCATCTGCAAGTTCGTCATCAAAGGAACGAAGTTTCTTTTCAACATTGTAAGCTTCAAGGTCTGCTGCAGTTTTTGCACGGGAACGTGTTCTCGTGCCCACACGACGCTTCAATCGAACGTTTGTTGTTGGACCGGTTGCCTCAGAACCAGCGGCTCGATTCTTTTTGAGCGCCCCTTCAATCGTTTCACGAATCGAACCAGCAGTTTCGGAATCAGTTTCACAAATTTGTGCAATATCTTGAGCCGAGAGTACCTTAACATCATCCCATTTTCGATCATTGGCGAGGGTATGTGCAAAATTTTCTGCTATTCCCAAGTCCATGAGCTTCTTCTTTGTTGCACTCTTAACAACCATCAGAGGTCACCTCCATCATGGAATTCCTCAACATCATCCCAAGCGCCAAGATCCTCTTCAGTTTCTTCACGCTCGATGCTTTCTCGTGTAATCTTTGAGCCACCATCAGTACCGAGGGCACCATCAATGATGACGTCAATGTTGAACGCAGCACCGTGGACACCGCGACTTGGATCGATACCGTCCTCACCGTACGAGAACTGAATGATTCGGTTTGCAGTATTTCGCACAGAGAGCATATCATCATTGAAGACTTTCAAATCATCCATTGCGTTGATCAATCGTCGCTGCATGTATCCAGATTTGGATGTACGCACAGCAGTATCGACAAGGGACTCACGTCCAGATACGGAGAGCATGAAGAACTCCGTTGGTTCAAGTCCACGCTTGAACGAACCTGAAATGAAACCTCTGTCTTGAGCACCACGGCCACCTC
>JAYXXD010000076.1:0-6066 GCA_036019775.1 Thermoplasmatota archaeon | reverse complement strand
TCGACCCACCACACTTTTGAGCCGAATGAATCGATCGTTTCGACTCGTATTTCAATCAAGTCCCCTGCCTCAATTTCGCTATTGAATGCTGCAGGGTACCCAGCAGCACCGGGGTCACTTGTGTGCACAACGAAACCATTGACCAAAACTTGGGTTTGCATCCTATTCGGAATCGGATCGTTTTCACTTCCGATGGAATCTTCAAACGTAAGATTCAGCCAACCGTCTGAATCTGAGGTCCAAGACCAGGATTGGTACCAGCCTTCTGTAGCAGGCACGTTGGATGGGTACATTGCTAGGATTGGAGCTTGTGATGAAGCTATTCGGTTTTCAGCATAATATCCTCCTCCCGGTTCTTGTTGTTGATTGTCCAATCGCCAAAAGACGATGCCATCCGTATGTTGGGCAGAATCTTGTAAAAACTGTACATATTCTGCAGTTGTACCAACCTCGCTATTCCACTGAGAATTCCCCCAATACACTTCGATACAGGGGTCTTCGATTTGATCGCAAAGCCACGATATGAACATTGCATGGTCCTCAGCAGTGTCGCTTAGCGGCATTCCCCAGCGGAACATAAATCCATCAAGAATATCGTTCAATCGCCACGCATCATTGGTACCTGCAAAGTGACCTTGTTGGATTTCAAGGTCAGGGTGCTCATTGCGGTACCACCCCTCTCCAACATCCAACTCAAGTTCATGGCCTGCACCATCGATCGAGAGATCTCCAAAGAATGTCATCTTTGTCCAAGTGCGTGAAATTGGGGTATCAATGGCTTGCAACTGTATTGTAAGTTGATGCTCACCAGCAAACGTCGGTGGCAAAGATACATTGAGACGTTCAATACGTTGAACTGGTAATGATTCCTCATACAATGAGCGATTCTCAACAATCACATCATCGAATTTGACGAGTAAACGTACGTCACGGTCTTCTGGAAGCGTTTTATAATACACATTTTCATACATAAATCCAGTCAATTGGGAACCAGCCATTGCTTGTGCTTCAGTGAGACTAAAATTCCAAGAAACAGAAAGATGATGCTCCGTACGGAATTGATGATTTGAATCGACACAACCTGCCCATTTTGAGTCGCAATTGGCCACACCCAAGACAGCAACAGGTGCATGATAGACCATGGCCATTTCTGCAGGATAGTATGGAATGAACGGAATGTTTCGTCCATTTACGTCATCCAATAATCCGCCTAGCGTCACGAAATCAGCGCCCAGTAAACCTTGAGATCCACCAACCCAAGGATGAGCAATAGCTTCATGGAAATCATCTGCCATTACACGCATACCAACGTGGTCTTCAACATCCAATGACGCATATGCTTCCATCATTGCCCTGTACTCAAGATACGTGAGGTCGTCTGGCAAACCAAGCCAGATGCTCTTTCCAGTTGAGTTCGCAGCAGCCGACAAAACATCGTTCATTTTTAGCCAGTCACAACCGCCCGGCTGATGATCTCCGACATGGCTAATGTAGGTATTTTGCCCGGTGGCTTCCATTGTTTGAATAAGTGCATCTCCATCCTCTCTCAACCAAGAATCATTTTCAAGACAGTTACCTGGTGCTGCAATTGATTGGTTCGATTTTGTCATTGAGGATCGCCACGATCCCAACACTGCATCCTGGGAAAGAGGGATTGTTGTTGGTGAATACGGCTCCTCGGGAGGAACGTAATCGATACCGTCAAGGCCATGGCACAAGACACTGCTATCATCAATTTCATCCTCTTCGAGTTCACCTGAACCATCATCATCGGTTCCGAACATCAACATGATACCACCTTCGGGGCACAGTTGGTCATCATCTGCCAATGGTTGTGTTTTCACAAGTAAGGGTGGAGCATCCGTGCCGTTGATTCCATCAATTCCATCCAAACCATCCGTTCCATTGAGACCGTTTGTTCCATCGATGCCATTTTCACCTGGTGTACCATCTTCTCCTTGTGTTCCATCAACACCATTGCTTACACAGCCCGAAAGAGGGATCATCAAGGCAATGAGAAGAGCTGCAAGCACTCGCTGTCGGTTCATACAATGCCTAAGTTAGCAGGATGAATAAGATTGTTGATACGAAGACTTAGATTGTGTTTGGAGGTGTTGTGTACCACTTCGCTGTTGGCTTATGCCAATCACGAATTTGATCTGTTTCAAGTCGTAATTGCAATCTCTCCCCTTGCTCCAATACGATCTCTTCAAACTTGAAATCAATGACCTGCTCATTGCTTCTAAAGGTGTCATCGAACAAGATTGATTGTTCAACAACTTCTCCATTTGACAGACGTTGCATGATCACACGCACGTGACACTCTTGCAAAGGATTGCGTAAGGAACATGACTCACTGCTACCATCGTGTTCAACTTGGACATATCCTTCGAGAGTCGATGTTCCTTCGTATTCTGAAAGCGGGATTATCGTATCCTTGGCAGTCGGAGCACAGACGCACTCCATATTGTCCACCTCGGCTTCGGAATCAAGATCGACAGTGACGACAATCGATGCGGTTGTCACCTTACCATTGAGCGATTCTGTTGCCTTGACAACATAGATTCCTGGTTTCTCAAACGTGTGTGTCGCATCAGAACCAGTTGCTGTAAAACCATCACTGAAATCCCATGTGATGAGTCCTCCACGATCGGTCGATTTGAATACAAATTCGTGGAGGATATGTTCCGTTACAACTTCCTCATCGTTGTCACCTTCATCAACTTCGACAAGGATAAATTGATTCGTTCCGACATTGCTATCCACTGAAATTTGGAACATTTGCTCATCGGATTTTGAAATCAAATTATTCCCTGAAAGGACCGCACCAGCACTTAGACCAACAAGAAAAACGAACAACAAAACCAAACTAATCAGTTTTGGTGATTGAAAAACACCAGCACTGTTGGATTTCAAAACACCATCGTTCATGTGAAGAAAAGAACAGACTTACTACAAAAGAACTTGCTCAACACCATGCGTAAAAATCGACAACAAATTAATCAGATATTCCAAGTTGGTAACTCTTTACCATTCAGAATTGCGTGCGTAATGTCATAGGGTGTGACAGAGATTTGTTTCTCGCATGCATCAAGTAGTTCTCTGAGCAATTTGTTTTGTTTCCTCCGAGACCGTGGATCGATCGCCATGGTGACGATAAGTGTACGAAGAGCTGTATAAACTTGTGATTGAGAATAGCGTTCTAATCCTCTCGCGCTAAATCGCTGATTGGAATTTGATTTCCATGCATGTTCTGAGTTTTGTTCGTAAATTCGTTTGAACACTCGCTCAACGTTCGGATGAACATCGCCAAGACAGAAAATGTGTTCTTCAATTGTATCCAAACAGAGGTCTGTTTGATCCGTTGAATCCATGACGATGAAATCGACCAATTCCTTCTCGCGATTTGGCATCTCACTACGCATTCGCAATTCTCTGATGGTTGAACGCATCACCAGCATGTTCCAAAATGCAAAGACGGGTAGAGATGCCAATTCAAGAGCGCCTCTCGATACAGTTCGACCCAGAACCCGAATTGCAAAACGTTTCCACATCATTTTGATAATTGCTCTTGAACCAGAGACCTTTGTCTTGAGGAAAAAGGCTGCAATTATGATTTGCCACCTTGAGATGTGCTTTCTCGGATTGATTCCAAAGAATTCACTTGTATTGTTTGGAGTTTGTAATCCAGCATTGACAAGTGCAACCATCACTTGCTCGTCAATGTCTTCAGAAGATGTGGACTGTTCGTTGATTGATGCAATGATTCGTGCATTTCTCAGTGAAAGGAAGTACATCACAGTCAATTCGGCCATGGTGATGATGATGCCCAGTGCAATGATAATGCCAAGATTGAAGATGCCATCCCAGAACGAATTTTCGATAAAATCTCCACGATAGGAATCAATCCATATGGTGACAAACAACAGCGTCAAGCCTGAGAGCAAACCGAGGGCACCAGCTTCAATCACAGAATAAAATTCCACTCGCTTCAGCATGCGTATACGTTCATCCTTGGATTCGATGGGATTGACCGAATCCATCCCTCTGAAAATGTATGAAAGAGCAAGTTTTGGTAGGCCTTGTAGCCCGCTCAAGAGACTTGCAGGAGTAGCCACACGCATCAAGATCAAACGAAGAGCAATAAAGGTTCGCGGTTACGTTTCAATGATAGTTGGTTCCCAGCCAAGTACACACTCGTTCGGCAAGTTCGATGTCGTTTGGTGTGAAAGCTGCGGGTTCATCAGAATCCAAATCGAGCACAGCAACAACATCTCCGTTTGAATCCTTGACTGGTACGACAACCTCGCTGTTGGTGCTTGAGCTGCAGGCAATATGTTCAGGTCGTGCATGAACATCAGGAACATCTTGGGTTTCGCCCGTTCGAGCTGCTGCTCCACAAATTCCTTTGTCGAAGGGTATCACGAGACAACCGTGTCCACCTTGATAAGGCCCAATCTTGAGTACACCTGGAGAAGTGGTTCGATAAAATCCAGTCCAGTGATAGTGATCAAAGGCGTTGTGCAACTCGCAAACAACCGTTGCCATGGCGGTTACCCAATCGTCTTCACCATCCAAAATTGAAATGATTCGCTGATACACTTCGTCGTGTTCCATGGTTGTTCTGATGAAACTGCTCTATTCAAATGTTCATTTTGAAATTTCATACAACGATTAATGAACATCTCACAATTGGACAATCCATGAGCAAGTCTGTCATCTCAAATCGGCCAATGGGATTTGTACGAAACACGCTCGATCCGTTCTTGTTCTGCGTTCATCATCTCGATTTGTATCCAGAAGGCAACGACTTGCAAGGACCAAATGAGCCTTTGATAGGCCGACACATTGGTTCCGATTTTGATGAGGCCAATGAATGGAAGATGTACCATGGAAGAACTGTACCTGGATTCCCTGCACATCCTCATAGGGGATTCGAAACCATCACGGTCGTTCTCGATGGTCTCGTCGATCATTTCGATTCTGGGGGCTCAACAGGACGATACGGATTCGGTGATGTGCAATGGATGACAGCAGGATCGGGCCTCCAACATTCAGAGATGTTTCCTTTGGTCAACCAACAGAAACCCAATCGATTGGATTTGTTCCAGATTTGGATCAATCTTCCAGCAAAGGATAAAATGACAGAACCTGGATATGAGATGATATGGGCACACGAAGTTCCACACATTCAACTTGATGGTGGCGATGTTCGCATCATTTCAGGCAGCTGGAATGAACACGTGGCTCCATCTGCTCCTAGCGCTTCTTGGGCCAACAATCCAGAAAACGAAGTTGCGCTCTACATCTTGACCGTCAAGGCAGGAAGCTCTGTGGAACTTCCAACTGCTTCAGCAGAAGCCAATCGAATGATGTATCACATCGATGGAGGAACAGCCACGGTTGAATCGCACAAACTCAAGCCAAAGTATGGTATGGAATTGCATGCCAATCTTCCAACAGTCATCGAAGCAGACAAGGAAGATGTTCGCGTTCTTATCCTCCAAGGCAAGCCAATTTCCGAACCTGTATCAAAACACGGCCCCTTTGTCATGAATACTGTTGAAGAAATCTATCAAGCATTCAGTGATTACCGACGAACAGAGTTTGGTGGATGGCCATGGGGCCCTTCCGACATCGTCCATCCAAGAGAACAAGGACGGTTCGCAAGGATGAGTGACGGACGAGAAATCGTTCCACCTGAGCCGTAATCTGGAGAAGAATGTTCAATGGCCGTCAATCCATGAACAACATGTGCGTCTCCTCGTTGTTGACCTTCTTGCGGAACGTGAAGCGTTCGGAAGAGTCGGTGTCGCAGAAATCGTTGATCATTTCTCACCAACTGAAGTCTTCCTTTGGTCTCCACACACACAAGAACGTCTCGACTATGGATTCGGAACAGTAGTAACAAAACCTGTTATTGCTGATGCAATTGTCATCACTGGATCACGTAGAAACGTTACAATGTGGGAAGACTGGATGGACGATGTTGTTGAATTGATTCGTGAAACAACCACTCCATTGTATGGAATCTGTTTTGGTCACCAAATCATCGCACATGCATTC
>JAYXXD010000075.1:0-6096 GCA_036019775.1 Thermoplasmatota archaeon | reverse complement strand
ATGAAATCACGCCCTCTCAATACCGACGCTACTATCTCAAGGCGAAAGGTGGAACATACCGTTCCATCGCCCACATGCGCTCTCAAATGACGCTTGAGGGTGTTGAACTAAAGGAAGGTGAAAACTGATGCAAGGAAACCGACGCCGATCTGTTCTACGACGACGTAAGGCTGGACTTACCGATTATCGCCGACGTCTACGACTACTTCGAAGCCAACAACCTCGTGCTGTTGTTCGTATCTCCAACACACGAACCTCATGCCAATTGGTTACTTGGGCTGCTGAGGGTGACAAGGTTGCTCTCAACGTTACTGGTAATGATTTGGTCAAGAAATACTCATGGCCGGACAACATGTCAAAGAAATCCGTTCCAGCATCTTACCTCGTAGGATATGCACTTGGAAAGGCTGCTCTCGCTGCAGGTCATGAAGATGCAGTTCTCGATATCGGACTTGCTGCGAGCACACCTGGTGGTCGTGTCTTTGCCGCACTCCGTGGAATGGTCGAAGCTGGACTAAACGTTCCTCACAGCGAGGAGATTCTTCCTGATGACGATCGAATTAACGGAACGCACATCGATGAAAGCGTTGCAAGTGCAATTGAAACAACAAAATCATCCATTGAGGGGGCTTATTGATGACAGAAGAAGAAACTACAGAAATCAAGCAAGCACCAGGTATGATTCTTGCTTATGCTCCACAAGAAGCAGAAGAAACAGGCGGACGACGACGACGTCGTAGTGCCCAATCCGATGCGATCAACAATCTACGCAACTGGACGCCACGTACCCGTCTCGGAAACATGGTTTATGCTGGCTTGATTACCACGTATGAAGACGCACTTGCGAGTGGTCTTCCAATTCGTGAAGTAGAAATCGTTGATGCTCTTCTACCTGAATTGGAAGACGAGATTATCAACGTCAACATGGTTCAGCGAATGACAGACAGTGGTCGACGTGTTCGATTTAACGTCATGGCTTGTGTAGGAAATCGCAATGGCTACGTCGGTCTTGCAATGGCCAAAGCAAAGGAAGTTTCCAATGCTATACAGAAGGCGATTGCAGCAGCAAAACTCAACTTGATCAGCGTCCAGCGAGGAAACGGTTCATGGGAATCGTCCGCAGGACCTGGGACATCTGTTCCAATCAAGGTCAATGGCCGTTCAGCTTCAACTCGAGTAACGCTCATGCCAGCTGCTAAAGGGAAAGGATTGGTTATCGGAGAAACCGGAAAGAAGGTTCTCGAACTTTCGGGAATTACTGACGTTCTCTCACGAACAAAGGGTCAAACCCGAACAACCATCAATTACGCTGCTGCAACGTTTAATGCTCTCAAAACATTAAATTCAACACGCATTAGCAACGAACAGCGAGAGCGTTTGTTCATCAATACAGGGAGGGTTTTGAAGTGAGTTACATCGTTGTTCGAGCACGAAGCAACGTTGGTGTTGAGCGAAAAATTCGCGAGACAATGTCCTACCTCAACCTAACCAAGGTCAACCATGCTGTGATTATTCCAGAAAACGATCAATATCTCGGAATGCTTCGCAAGGCGAAAGACTACATCACTTGGGGCAAGGCTGATCTTGCTACTGTCGAATCCATGCTCTCAGAGCGTGGCCGTATGGCTGGTGATGCGCCATTGACCGATGCAGTTGTTGCAGAAGCAACTGAATACAAGACAATTGCAGAATTCGCAAAGGCTATCGTCAATGATGAGGCAACAGTCAAAGATGTTCCTGGTTTGAAGCGTGTCTTCCGTTTGCATCCTCCTCGAGGATCGAAAGGATGGGGTGGAATCAAGCGATCGTACGTTGTCGGCGGGGCCCTCGGCTCCCGAGGCGATGATATCAAAGCGCTCGTTGAGAGAATGATTTGAGGTGATATGATGGGTACAAAAGCAAACAAGCACCGTGGAAGAAACCGCTACCATGGTCGTGGAAAGAAAGCAGGTCGTGGCGCAGGAAAGCGTGGTGGCCGTGGAAATGCAGGTATGAATAAGCATCGTGTCATGACTCGAATCAAGTACATGCCAGGTCACTGGGGTATGCACGGTTTCAACCGTCATCCATCCCTTCGAAACGTACATGTGACATGCAATGTCAGTCAACTCGAAGAAATGGCCGGTGGTAAAGACAGCATCAATCTCGGAGAACTTGGAATTGACAAACTTCTCGGTTCAGGTCGAATCAACGCTGCTATGACCATCACAGTCGCAAATGCAAGTGCTACGGCCATCAAAAAGGTCGAAGCTGCTGGTGGATCCGTCAATCTCGAAGATGGTGACGACTGGGACGAATGGGAAGAAGAGTGAACAAGGAGGTCTCTAAATGAAACACAAGCCAGTACCAATCGGTGTTGTTCTCACTGGTGTCATCTATTTCGGTCTTCTTTTCTATTGGCAATGGGATGAACTCTCAGGTACGGGAGCTGCACGAGATGCAGCCATTTTCGGCATTGTTCTCGCTGTTGCTCACGTAGCCTACGTTATGGCATGTTTCCAGCGGGATCTTCCTGCTTCGATGAAGCAACTGCCAATCATTGGCCGTTATGCCAAACTGTACGGTTGGTTGATCTTTGTCTTCATTGCAGTATGGTACTGCCGCCCAGAGAAATGGGGTGGTTACGATGAAGCCGTCGGTTTCCTTCTGGTTGGAGTTCTCCTGCTTGGTTTCGGAGCTGCTGCCATTTTGACATGTTTCATGTGGAGTGGTGATCAAAGCAGCCGTTTGTACGCCCTTAGCCGTTTCGTAGATGTTTACCCAGCCATCACAAAACCAGATCGACACGTTCGATTCGGTGAAAAGATGTGGACGACAACGTTTGTTCTCATCATCTATTTCGCGATGACCAACGTCATGCTGTATGGATTGAGCGGTCAAGCGATGGATTTGTTCAGTGGTTTCCGTTCCATCATGGCCGGTGCGTCAGGTACCATCATGCACTTGGGTATTGGTCCAATCGTTACAGGTTCCATTATCATGCAATTGTTTGCTGGTGCTAAGATTATTCGACTCGATCTAACTAACAGTGAAGATAAGGCAATGTATCAAGGTGTTCAGAAACTTCTTGTTCTGATTATGATTCCAATCGAATCGATTCCACAAACATATGGTTTCCTCGATCCTTCCGAATTCCTGATTGACGAATATGGACTTGGTTGGGCAAACTTCGTCATCGTCGCACAGTTGTTTGCTGGATCCTATCTCGTCTTCTTGCTTGACGAATTGGTCAGCAAGTGGGGTATTGGTTCCGGTATGTCGCTCTTTATTGCAGCTGGTGTTGCACAGTCGACATTCGTCGGTACACTCTCACCGCTCCCTACCACAGCAGGCATGGCTTACTCGGTACAGAATCCGCCTGCAGGAACACTCCCGATGATATTCTACATGTTTAGAACGGCGACAAATGGGGAGATGATCTCGTTGAATGGATTCGAAATGATTCTGTTAGGTGATGCGACGCATCCGAATGCGGTGATTGCCTTGGTTTCCAGTATTATCGTGTTCCTTGTTGTAGCCTATGCCGAATCAAGTAAGCTCGAACTACCGCTAACGCATGGAAAGGTACGTGGTCACCGTGGAAAGTACCCCATTCGATTGGTCTACGCATCGAACATTCCGGTCATTTTGATGGCTGCACTTCTTGCCAACGTCAACATGTTCTCGCTCTTGTTTTGGAGTCATCCAACGATGTCTCAGACCCCGATATTAGGGCGGCAAGGATGGTTTTCGATGTCAGACTATATTGGGACGTATGAGCCAGGACAAACGGCAGCATCGGGTGGTTTTGCTTGGTATGCTTCCATGCCAGCAGGTGTCAACGATTGGCTGATTCCATTGTTGAATCAGCAATCCGATATGTTTGGCCATAGTCTTGGACAAATCATGCTCCACGTCGTGTTCTATGTGGTTTTGATGACCGTCGGATCAATGGTCTTCGCCAAGTTCTGGATCGATACCACGAACATGGGTACGAAGGACGTCGCCAAACAAATTGAGCGAACAGGAATGCAGATTCCTGGTTTCCGTAAGAATCCGAAAGTCTTGGAGAAGATTCTTGAGAACTATATTCCACCTGTTACCTACTTCTCTGGTGCATTCGTAGGATTGCTTGCAGCTGGTGCAGATCTCCTCGGTACGGTTGGTAATGCAACAGGTACAGGTCTCTTGCTCGCTGTTGGAATTATTCTACGTACGTACGAGCAAATCCAGAAAGAACAAGCGATGGAAATGCATCCAATGCTACGACAATTCTTCGGTGCTGAGTAGGCTTCCATTTGAAATAGGCAACATCCTTGCCTAGGATATGCGCATTTCCGAACCCGGAACTCCATACATCACGGCTGGAGATTCGAGTAAGTACCTTGCCGTAAATGACGGTTCAGTACGTGCACTAAAATCTGAAGGCGTTTACATTCCTGCTTTACTTACCGGTTCAATCGTTGGCATCATCGCTCTATCGATTCTCTCATTTTCGATTAGTACAATAGTCATTAACAAACGACTACAGATGTCCGAGGATCCTTGTCCTGGAGAGTGGGGGGATATTGTCGAACTTGGCGATGGGACGATGTATTGTACTGCTGAAAATTGGAATTATTATGAAGGTGACACGATTATGGAGATTGAAACAGCCGAGAACCGTTTCAAGATAACGTACGAAGATAGGACTTCCGAGTATCGTTGGGAGTTTTTGGACCACAAACCTGGTCTTGTTGTTATTGGCGAACCTCTCGATGATGGATATGTGAGTTGTCGATTTTACTTTGCAGAAAATGAACTTCCAGATAATTTCGGTACAAATGACCTCCTTCTTGGTGAATATTCATACAATATGGAACCATCATGGTGCAACAATGATTCAATGGGCTCAGAGGAAGTTTCCTACAGTTCAGATGGTCCACATCCTTTCCTTGGAGTGAAGATGTATGACCCAACGTACGTAGGATACAATGATGAACTAAGGTTCGAAGTTACAACAAATACATCTGTTGAATATGGTAGTTACATGGCGTTTGATTTTGTTGAATACGTTATAGAAGAAGAAATCATAATTGGCATGATTATGCTCTTTGTTTCATTCCTCATCATGCTCAAAATCGATCAACGTCGATTTGTTTTGAAGTTTGATGTCGAAGGTAGGCGTATGTCCCTGCGCCGATCAATGACCTCCACTCGATGGGGTGGTTGGAGCTGGACCAATGTGAATTATTCCTCTGCGGAATTGGAAAAACATCAAAACTCAGTTCGTCTGATAATGAAAGTAAATGGCAAGAAACATCTTATTGCTGAATTTAATGGGAAGCAGGCGATTCACTACGTTGAACCACTGAAGAAACTACTCAATATTTCAGACACGCGTGTGAAGCAAGCGAGGACGTATGAAAACTTACCATCATTGGATATGTTTGATGTTTCAAACTGGGATAGCGATGAAGACGCAAAACACATTTACGAATTTTACATCGAAGAGTTGGGTTCAACAGATCATGCAAAAACGCTTGATGAACTGTATGAAGGTGCTCGAATAACGTCACTCTCTGACCCCGTTGATGCCCAAAAATTACTCAACCATGTTATTGAATTATTAGACCCTGAATTTGAGGTTCCTGAAGTTCTTGTACATCAAACTCGAATCGTTGAGTATCAATCGTCCACGAATGAAGAAGAATCAGTCGATGAGTCGCCTGATTCTGTACAATTGGATGCGTTTTGGACGTCCAGTGATTCCGAGGGCAACTAAACTTCTTGATTGGCTCGCAGTGAGCGACTTTCGGCCCAATTACGGTCGGGTATCTTGATATAGGGGGGGTGAGTGGGTGAGTTGCTTGCGTCGATGGGAACGGCGTTGGGACCCGAGTCTTCGGACGGTGAAGGTTTCCATCACCCAACGACGACAGCCGAAGCACATGCGATTCTGAGAAACCTCCGGGAAGGAGCTCGCTCAGGGTCAGGTAGGTGATTTGAGATTATGACGTATTTTTTGTTGTGCAAGAGATAGTGCTCATAACCTCGCCAAGAAATTTAGGACAGCGAATTAATTGCGATAACAACTCTAGGGATCAAAACACGAGAAATCTGGTTGATCCTGCCAGA
>JAYXXD010000074.1:0-6333 GCA_036019775.1 Thermoplasmatota archaeon | reverse complement strand
GTGAATCCCTTTTCATCAAGAGTGCAATGTCGTTCGAAGACCTTGCTCAACATTATCGTTCAGCAGATTTGGTCGTCTTCCCTTCCTACTACGAAGGTCAAGGACTCATCCCACTCGAAGCACTCGCATCAGGAACTCCAGTAGTTACCGTCGACCAGGCTCCATTAACAGAAATGATTGACGATACTGTCGGAGGTCTGTTTGATCGTGGCGATTTCGTTGGTCTTGCCAAAGCAGTTTGTGATGAACTCAACGGTCACGTTCAACGCATGAAGAAAGCAAAAGCAGGCCGTAAGCGAGTCCTTGAGAATTTCACACTTGAAGGTCAAGCAGAATCGTATGAAGATGTCTTCCTACGGTCTGTCCAAAAGCGACGTTGGAGAGATTCCTGAGTTGAAGATATGCGCACTCGCCTTATCGTCATGCGTCACGCCAAAAGCAGTTGGTCTGATGCGAGTTTGGATGACCATGATCGTCCATTGAACAAACGTGGCCGTAGAGACGCACCTCGAATTGCTCAGGAATTGCATAAGCGCGAATGGATTCCAGACATAATCCGAACTAGTTCATCCAAGAGGACAATAGAAACACTTGAACTGATGGAAGCGATATCACGCAACTCAACAATTGATGTCGAGCCAAGCCTCTATCATTCGAACATAAGCACATTACTGCAAGCCGTTGAAGAGGTAGAAGAAGGAAAGACGACGATGATCTTGAGTCATAATCCTGGAAGTGAAATCCTTGTTCACCAATTATCAAATCGCTTTGAAGTGATGCCGACTGCAGCAGCAGCACTCTTTGAGAAAAGTACCGATGGATGGATATTAACCGAAGTACTGCATCCTAAATCTCTTGATGATTAAATTTGGACACTAGGAAAAGATATAGCCCTCTGCAAACCCTATGATTGCCTCAAGGCGAATCGGTTAGATTTTGCATTGACAGTTAGATTTACCTGATAAATCACTTCTTCGGGGATTGATAACATAGAGATTTGAAATAATGGATTATAGAGGGCATCACGATTTAGATGGCATGGGGCGAAAAAGGAAGGGAAATGGATTCAGCAAGTCCCCGTTATTCATCTCAATCTGGACGAACCATTCGTAATGATGGAATGGATGGATTCGATCGATGGATGAGGATATTCTTCCTCGTCTCCATTCCGATTGTTGGAGTCGTCCTCTATTTTGGATGGAAGAACGGTTGGCTTTGAGACTGATTTACCGCCAATCACTGGTTTTCAGTTATGAGATGGCAATTATCTCTTCCGCAAGCTCCTTTTCTTCATTCGTAAGTGTTTCCGGGTAAGCGATTGCAAATTTCGCAATGTCTCGTGCAAGGCTGCCAAGTTGCTTTAACTCAAGGAATAAGAATTTGCTTATCCGTCCAATCGGTATAGCATCTCTTGCTCCAAGGTATTTGTCTAACTCAAGATTTGTGGCGCTTCTAACATCCAAAAACACAGACAAATCACGTGTTTTATCTGCCAATCTTGGCCAGATTTCTGGAATCATTTTCTTTGACAATACACTGTGGATGCTTAATGTAACTTGATCAGGAATCGGGAATTGGTAGCTTCCCATTCTAGCGAGTGGTGATTGTCTATTGAGTTTATCATACGTATTGAACATATGAGGTAACAAATCTTCAATGACTCTGATTTCTTCTTTTTGCGTGCCTGCATCTTCTACGACTATGTCCAAGCATCTCCGGGTAAGAGCGGCAAGTGCCTTCTGGATTTGTACCCGTTCTTTCTTGGGATACTTGTTCAAATTCTCGTACCAGGATCTTTTTCTGTACCTAATTGAAAACAAACGACTTATTGCTTCAGAGAACATACACCTAGCAAAGTAGGGACTAACCTGCCCGATAATTGGACCAGCTTCTAGTAAGTCTCGAATCCACCTAAGTTCAGATTGAGGATTTCCTTCTTTGATGACCTTCTTTCTTTGTCGGAGTAGCACGTAACCCGTATTAAACCAAATGAGTTTGGCTGAAATCTCCCTTGCTCTGTTGTGAAGTACGATATTGTTATCCTTGTTTTCCAGAAAAACTTCCGTGAACTTTTCACATAATTTGCCAAAGATACTCATGGTTGAAGAGTTCGCTCGGAATAACAAATGGCGGTATGAGACCTGACATCCTTCCAACAAAAGTCTTGAATGCTGCCAAGGGTCTTTGATATCATCAATTAGGATGGTTTGGAGGCATTCCACGAGTTCCTTTTGTCGCTCTCGATTCGATTTCGTTCGGAAGAGTGTCAGCAAGTTGGCTTTTTTCTTCTCAAACGCTATTGAACTCTTATCTAACTCAGAACCATGTTTAGCAATTTTTTGTTCTGATTTTTGAATCAGCTTCTCCCAGTTATGACTCATTGATTTCAGAATATTTGGTTCTTCAGAGAATCGAGTCCCAAGAGAAACTATGAGCATGGAGAATTTGTATCCATCATCAGAGAAACGATGACAATATTTTTGGAAAAATCTTGCTAAATCTAAAACCACACTAAATCTTAGTGATGGTAATCGTTCTTTAATGCAAGTCAATACTTCTACTTCATGGCTTAATATTTCTGCAATGAAATATGATGGTTCTTTTAGCCGATTCAGGAGGTAATCGCTCAGATGGTCTCGTTCTGTTCCTCCACCTGATTCCAACACCATCAGTAACGAATTTGCAGTTGCACCTTCGATTTGATTTCCTAACATTGAGTTTAATCTTGCAAGACCATCTCTCGTATCAAATCCATCTTTGTGTCGCTTAATGTTCGTCATGTTGGTTGCAAAGAATGCAGAGGAAAACGTGAACTCACTCACTTCAAGACGCTCATCGTCGCTAATATTGCGGATAATGTCCAATACCTCATGATGCACCGTGTAGCACACCATCAATTTCAGAAGTTCTGGGTTGGTTCCTAATCCTTCGATAATCTTAGGGGGTACATTCAACGCTGGTATTCTCAATTCATCGGGTAATTGTTCGATATCTTGAACTGAGAATTCAATGTATTCTGTTTGTGTGGAGTAAATGAGCCCTAGCTGTTCCAGTTTGGAAAAAATCATCGGTGTGGAGGAGACTATCCCGTCTTCGAGTAGTTTTTGCCACGCAATTTGGGAGCGAAAGTGAACGCAAGAAGGATCATAATTCCGAGATATGGTTTGAAGTGCCAACACTTCATCGCTCGAGATATTTTCCATACGACTGTAGATCCTTGCACCTTTGCGAGGTTCAAGCAAATCTAAATCTAATTTTTCTAATTGGAAAGATTGAAACAAATCAGAAAAACCAAAAAATGAATTTTGAATTCTGACAATCAATAAATGCAACTCTGTTTCGGTTAATTTGATGCCATAATTAGTATGAAGATATATTGCAAGTGTTTTTTCGTTTATGATGTTTGGAAACAAGAACATTAACTCATCAGGAGATTCATTTGGAATGATTGAAGATAGCTGCTCCATCAAATCAGATGTCTGATCGTCTACTCGGAAAACAAGCAATACTGGTAGGTGTTTTGAGATTTGATGTAGTTTTTCTCTGTACTGCATAATCATGGGGATAAGTGCTTCAGCATCATCAAATACCACAGGGATGAGTGGAGCTGTATTCTTCTTCAATTCCTCAAATAAGTAATCAATTTGCACTAAAGCATCATCATGTCTTAAGGAAAAAATATCCATTTCAATTCCTAACGATTGAAGGGCCAAACGTGCAGATGTCGTTTTTCCACAGCCTGCCGGACCCGTCAGAAAATAGAGGCCAGCACCCCCTGGCGCTAGGTGCTCACATAGACGTGTGTGATGTTCAGGCGAGTAAAGCACAGGATGTTTCCCGTTCGGAACAAATGTAGGATATCGGATCAATTCGGGCAGAAAGATACACCCGTCAGCCCTCGATCTGTACAAGCAATAAGCCAGCCACGCTGCATCCATTCCTAGATAGCTTTTGTTCAGACTCTTTCTTGCATCGAGGAGGCATGTTTCAATATCGACAGAAAAGGGTGAATCCAACTCAACGTCTTCACATTGCATACAAAATGAAGAATAAAACTCGGTCGCGAAGCATAATGCAACATCATCAAGAATATCCCATCGAGTTGCAACAACTGCATCGACGCCACGAAGGCAAAATTGCTCGGCAATCGTTCCGGAAATACCTGTAGGACGGTCTTGATGAACAGATTCACCTCCACTGCTGCATGCATTCAACACAACCATTCGAGGGGGAGCGGCTCTACAACAAGATGCAACAAAATCGTTAACACCCAAATCCCAAGCATGCCCGATAAACTGACCTTCACGGTTTGAAAAATGACCTGAGAAATGAATGATATCCCAATGATTTGATGCTAGTTTGGCCCGTAGATCGTTTTCAGGTTGACTTTCATGAAACAAAATTTCCTCTACTTCAAACTGAACCTTCATCAATAATTCTTTTGCGGTTTTGAGCTCACTTTCTAGGTTGTCCAAAGAGTCTTGCTCCGATTGTAAGCCAATCAAAAGCGCTTTCTTACTGCCCCATGGCAATCTTGGTAATTGAGTTTCAATGATTTTTGATCGAACTCTTTGAAGGCCTTCCAATGATTCAATAAATGAAGAGTGAGGAATGAGGGGATAATTTTCGGGATCCTCTTGATTGTTCCTTCCCCACAGGGGCCACAAATGTCTCTCCACGGTTCGGATATTGCATGGGCATATTTGATTTTTAATGTGAAGATTGATATCTCCGATACCTCTGGCGAAAGCGAATGTTCGGCAAGAACAACCAGTTTACTGTGACCGATGATGCTGAAAATCAGCATGTCAAGAACAGAACTGTGTGTTTGTATTTGGAGGAAGAGCGTCAAAGCGATGACTTAGACTATCAATTCCTGCTTCCAATATCATTTCGGTTCCGTAAAAAAAATCCTAATTCTTACCTCAGATTTAAAGCAAAATGTATTGGAAAGGATGACGATAATTACAGTCAATTGATAGCAAAGAGATTTCTTGGACAGTTTCTATCTCTTGTTGAAGACGTTGCATGGAACAACGAGAATGTTGATTTACTGAAGAATGTAGTAAAACACAAAACAAATGATTCCAATACTTGGATGTCAGCAAACCGACAAACATGGGAAGAGGGAGAAACCCCAATTATTGAGTTTATACATGAGGATAAAAATCTGAGGAAAGGTGTGGTTGAGTTTTATCTTCTAGGAATACTACGTCCTCCAGAGGAACAACCGCTGCTTGACTCAAAAGTTGAAGTCAGTATTTATGCTGAAGAGGTTATTGGCGAGGCATCGACTACACTTGGAGAATTGAAAATCACATTTACCGAGACAGGAAGCAGGGTTTTCGAGTACAATGAGTCTAAGATTCTCCAACGGTTCGTCGATGATTCACACCAGTTGCATGGAGAAGGGTACTCAATACACCCCAAACAACTCCTAACTGTGGATATTCTGTCCATGATTCTCAATCATACGACAGTAAGCAAATGGAAGGATAAAGTGAATGTTGGATATATTGGTCTAGATACTGCTGAGAACCTTTCTAGCGTCTTGAGGCATATACAACGTTCAAAATTAAACAACAAAATTGAATCGTTCACGATTTTCTATTCCGAAAAATGGGATGGTAAATACAAAAAACGATTTCAGCCATACCTCTCAAATCTAAGTTTCAAGGTAAAATGGAAAAACGTAGACGCAAGCAACGAGGATGGTGAAACGCATTCAGATATCCACATTATGATCAGTACCTATGTAACACTCTGGGCAGCGGGGCCTGATGCTCTTCGCACGAATAAACAACACGAATATTTCGAGCATGCTTACAACAATTGCTGCAATGATGCATTGCTTTTGTCCGTCGATCCGATTGATCCAAACAAGATTACACGCAGTTCAAGCGGCTTTTTTCCAATTGACGTCAAAAACTACTACAAGACGAAATTTTCTGAGATTAACACAATTGCAGACAGTACGATTGTAGAAAATGCAGTCTGCAGAGCAACACTTTGGCAAAAAGGAAATCGCGAGTGGGAGGTTGCTCTAGATCCAAGTCGAAAGAAAACGAAGAGCGCACCTGTAAAGGATAAAGGAGACTTCAATATCATATTGCACGCTATGTCTGAAAACCAAAAGAAAAATGTTAAAGTTGGGAAAAAACGATTCAGATCTGGCAAAACAAAAGTCATCACAGATCATAGTAATGTCATCACAAGTCATAGCATTATCAGCGGAAATAATAATATCCAAATCCAAAGCAAACTCGACCAACTCTCATCATACATAGCAAAAATGACCCCTTTTCATGATTTTTTGAAGGAGAAAAGTGATCT
>JAYXXD010000073.1:0-6400 GCA_036019775.1 Thermoplasmatota archaeon | reverse complement strand
GTCGGAATTCATCAGCATTGAGGAGACCATCACCATTGAGATCGACATCATCAAAGAAATTCTCAAGCTCGTCATCGCAAGCATAGAATTCATCAGGTTCGATGACTGGCTCAGGATCTCCTCCTCCCGGCCGCTTGTCAATTTCTTCCCAATAGGCTGAAATCGACACGTCTGAGAAATCTTCTTCTGCATAAATTGTAATGTCGAACCGTCCTTCCGCAGGTGAGTAAATGTAAATGTCATGGTTTGTTCCATCTCCATAGGAATAGAATTCTTCCGAATAGGTCTCACCCACAAAGAGGTCATCTTCAATGAACATCATGTCATCGTAACCATAGTAGTATCCATAGTCGATTTCACCTTCTGCTGTCATGTAGAGGGAACCTTCACCATCAAAGGTGCTAATGATCAAATCGTCAGCACGTGAAGCCAATTCAACATAGAAGTACAATTCTTCCCCAGCGGGTGCACTTAATCCTTCGATAGGCTCATCGTTAAACAATTGAATAGGGGTTCCATCGTAGTCCCAAACATAGAGATCCTCATAGGATGCAGTAATCGATACACCGCTGAATACACTTTCTGAATCGACGAGGATGTACCATTTACCCGGTGTAGGATTGTTGAATCCAATTTTATCTCCAGCACCCGATGCTCCTGAGTGATAATCAGCTTCACTGGCTGTTGGTGTACTTTCGTAACGCATGTGGAGGGTTGCCTCTCCAAATCCACCATCGAGGTCGACCTCTAGACGTTCAGTACCTGATGCAACATCGACGTAGAAGAATTGGTCGAGGCCATCGTAACCACTCATTGGTCCATGAGCAATCCCTGGTGTCAATTCTATGGCCGTTGATGGATCTGCGTTCGCAGGGGCGTACGTAAAGTCAGCAACGATGGTGAAATCAGTTGCCTTTTCGTATGAGTAAGCTGTTATGTAATAGGTCCCCGGTTCAACATCGAAGAAGTTGACCTCTTCGTCGTTATCGTAATTTGATGACCAGACGATATCATCCTGTCCATAACCGTAATAATCCTCATATTCGTAATATTCTTCGTAGTAAATCGGCTCATACGGATAATAGTAGTATGTGTTCGGGTTGATTGGACCATTGCTCGAAAGGATGAGATCGACGTTGCCTCGACCACTATAGGTCTCAATCTTGAGTTCAGTTAGATTATCTGTAACATTCACATAGTAATATTCCATTGAAGCCTCGTAACTGTAACGATCAGCTTTCACTGCCTGTGAAGGAATTGGCACGCCATTGTAAAGTTCGGTCATTTCATCAAGGCTTGGCGGTGCTTCAGTCACTTCCCATGAGGCAAGAATCTCCAACTCCTCAATGTCTTCTTTGGCGATTATAGAGTACCACATAACATCATGTTCTGGCCAGGACCAAGTATAGGATGTGGTACCATACCAACCGCTTGTTAACTGCATATCATAGTCCCATGGTGCAGGTATTCTATCGTAACCAACGTACGCATCATAATGCATGTTCTCTTCATAATAGTCCCAATCGTCGTAATGGCTCTCAGACCAAGAATAGATGGCAATGTCAGTCATGTAGGTATATTCATCAAGATCTGCATAGAAAAGGAGAGTATCACCTTCTTGTATGTCTTCGATCAATATAAACTCGTCATTTGGCAATTCAACCGCTTGTGCGACAATTGAACCGTCAGGTAGTACCCAATCCGCACCATGAATTTCTCCAACGCGGTCGAGCGTGGCATCGTTGAGTGCATCCCCAGTATCACCGCCTTCACCTTCCCAGAAGGTCCAATGGCTTGCTGGAGTCCAAGTACCGTTTTCATCAAAGGCAATAGTCACGTCGTCAATGATTCCCTCAAAATAATAGCAATCACAGCCTGCACCCATTCGAGCGATGTAGAGTTCATCACACGAATCACCTGAAGTGTAGCAATCATTGGAACCAAAGTCACCAGCTGGAATTTTTGCGTTCTCGGCTGAAATGTTTCCTACCTTCGTGCCGTTGATTGTAAATTCCCCTCCAACACCTTCAATGAGGTTGACACCTATGGTATACCAAACATCAGTTTCGATGCTGATATCGGATTTAGGATGCTTTGATAAACTGTAATCGGATGCGTAACCAATGTAGCCTTCAGAGAGATACATCCCCCAACCATAATCACCCTTCATCGTGATGAAATGAATGTCGTCAAGGTATGTTGCCTTGATGGTTGCTTCGATACTGAGTGACCCATTTGGCACTAGTCCATCGTCATGATTGATAACGATATGATCGTGATGACCATCAAATCGAAGTGAAAAGTCTGCACCTGCACCGACTTCAACAACTCCGTATACTGGGAAATACTCAGGATTGTTTTCAAGATCATTCCATGTTTGTGGCATGATGTTGCCCATGTTGGTCGATGCGATGTGCACATAATCAGAATCTTGTCCACCAGTGGGTTGTTCTTCCCCCCAATTGCGGTACAAAAATGGCGTTCCATCGTGCCAACGGTAAGTCCCTTCATCCTGAACATCGTTCAAACCGATCCAAAGGTGACGGCTTTGATTGTCAAAACTCGCAAATGTATCGAATACCCAAGCGTTTTCTTCAGCGTCATCGATTGTCGTTAGATAACCGTCAAGCGAACGTGCTTTGAATGCAGCATCTTCCCAAGAAGATGATGATAAGAGGTGGTAAGTTTTGTTGTTGTCTGGATTTACTGCTGTATGCAGTACTTCAATATCATCAATTGAACTCGAATCTGCTTGTGTTGGTGCAACCAAACATGTTGAAGCAATCATCATTAAAATTAGGGTAATTGCAATGGTAGGTGAGCCTCTGGCCATGGTCTGTTCACTGGTTGGACGTTCATAACTCCATTGCCTACGTGTCGATATATTCTTGAAAGTCATATTGAAATCCATTGTAGGAGATATAATAATGAGTATGGTAAATTGTTTTGACAATCAATTCATTTTCTTGCCGCCTATTCGTAACTCTGTTTTCAACGGCATTTGATGCTCCCAGGCAAACTCTTTCACGACACGCCATCCCTTCTCGCTTCCCTCATAATCGGTAACGTCAATGGTTTTGTTTCGCGTATTTGCCTTGAAAGCTGCGACAGGTTCAGCATTTCTGAAAACAAGATATGCACTTCCAAAACCAAATTTTTCTTTCAATACGTCGCCAAAGTACGGAGCGATTGGGTCGGTTGGAGGTAAAACAAAGTCACGTATTGGATTAATCGATTTCGCTGATTCCAGTAGCTCTTTTCTTCCCCAACATACCTCATGAAGATTTTCGATTAGGAAACCTTTGACCAATGTGCCATCTTCTTCAAATTCATTTAGGACCGCCTTCAGTTCTTCTGGCTTGAATGGAGTCCCAGATAATCGCAGTAATTGTTTGATGGTAATAACTGGATAATCGCTTACGAGATTTCGTAGGTATTCTTTGCGAAGGTGCACCGGGTCCTCATCTGTTTTGGGATGAACTGCACGGAATCCACCACGGAAATCTTCAACGATGTGTCCCGTTCTGATGAGAGGCTGAACGAGTTTCCTGAATTCTGACTGAGATAATGCATGCCGTTCCTTGAAGATGTTGGGATCTGTTTGTGTGCTGAAGAAATCAATGATGTCGATGAGGTCCTCTTCAGGGGGAATGCCTCGAATGGTGAGTAAGTTTTCGAAATACTCGTATGGCGCCCATACCTGATGGCCACGCATATTGACTCCTTTGTGAAGACGATTTGCACTCGCCATCGATTTGAGATTGGTGCGAAAGACTTCACAGCGACCACGTAAGGCAAAGTCATCACGTATTTCCTTGATTTTTCGAAGTGCCAAAGTTTCATTTTCGTGACGGGTTTCTTGGTGCAGATGGTGCTGATGGAACAATGCTCGCTCAGCAATTTCTCGAGGCTGTGGGTCGACAACACCGCCACGGATCATTCGTTCTCCCACTTGCTTGAATCCAATTCGTTCCAACCCACTTCGCATAGGCTTGCTCAATTCTGAAATCGGCTCGCTGTTCACGTTGGTCAACACTGCAACATCGACAAGTTGGTCTGCGTGATTCTCAAGTAAGACTTGGAAAGCATCACAGAATTCTTCAAAGTATGCTGTAGGAACATGCATGTCCTTAATCTCGAGATAGTCATTCACTCGAAACATCAAGACTTTCCCAACAGGGTCAACCCCTTTGAATACTGGTAGGTACCATCCACGATCCAATGCAGAGCGAACTTCCCAAATGAATCGAGAAACATAGGGATCTGATTGCGTCAAAATACGTATTGTTCGGTCTTCACGTCGGGGTGACTGCAATAATTCGACTTCCTCGGGAGTGCAGTAGAAATCTTCTGTGTCTGGGACAAGTGCTGTGACTTTGGTTATTCTTCCGCTCGTTTCCAAGTTGTGGAGGGCAACAAGCAAATCTTCGTAATTTCTCGAAACATAAAATCGCAACGTACTCGCTTTAACCGGTCCCATGCGACGAACAACTTCTTCAAGTGCATTTTCGAAATCCATCGGTTCGTAGACGCCGTGAACTTTGTGGAACAACGATAATCGTCGTCTTCGACCAACAACTTCCTCAAACTGTTTGACAAAAAGCATCTGTCGTTCAAGATTTGATATCGCATTTTTCACATCTCGTTCGAGTTGACGATGTTCTTCACCTTTTGGAAAATCCTGAACCAGTTCTTGGCGTGTAATGTTTTCATCAGGATGAAGTTTTGAAAGAACCTCTTCTTCCATAGCTCCTATCCATGGCTCTGGCTTGAGACCAAGAAGCATTGGGATGTTGTTTTTTGTCGTGTATCCCATGCGATTGTGCAACAATCGGCCACTGACAACGTCCGAATCCAATTGCAAGTCTTTCCAGTCTTTGAAACGGAAGTCTGAGATTCGATACAACAACTCCTGCTGTTTCTGGACAAGAACATGCTGATTAAATGCCTCGAAGACATCATCATATTTCTTGAAGGATTTATCGAGGACCAAATTCTGTATCCAACGATACTCAACAACTTCCTCTTCGCCTCCTGTGATGCGATGTTCATCAACTTTCAAAATGATTTCAGCATCCTCTGTTTGGGTAAAGAAACCAACGGTAATCACATTGCGTGTCTCAAGTTCGTGAACAATTCGATCGACAGATTTGTCCGAAAATGGTAACCTTTGATGAAGAGCATCAGTTGTTTTTGGCCCCTCAGATCCTAATATTTCGAGTATCTTTACTCGGAGTGCTTCATGTGGGTCACCAATCGGGATAGTCTTCCATTTTGTAGGTGTAGTTCCATCGAATTCTGTAGCGATTTCGAAAGACATATCCTTTGTATCATAATCACGTAAGTCAATGATTGATTCCGAATCACTGGTCGCAAGACAAGCCAACGTACCATGGATTTCTGCCATGAATGGGTTAAACCATTTTCCATCGATTTCTGGCTCGCCAGTACCGTTAATTTTTGTAATCTTTCCACGTCGACATAACTCCTCAACCCAAGAACGAATTAATTCCAATTCAATTCCTTCAAGTTTGTCACGATACAATGGATTGTTGAATTGGCGATCTAATCCTCCTCCATGTTGCATCAACTCGTATAGTGATTCAGGTGAGTGAGGTACAGGCGCTTTATCACTGTAATATTTGTCAAGTTGATCCTTTGTCATCTCGGTAGCAAGACTTCTCGTACCCATCAATCGGCGAAGAACTTCAGGGTCAATGTCCTTAACAAGGAAAGCTCGAGTCTTCATCGACATCAGGTCTTCGAATGCAGACATGTAGAGGCTCATTCCAAGACGAGATGGAATTGTCACCTTTGTGTGGACAATACGTGCATCACCTTCGATGCATGATTCTAAAAATTGATTGAGGCCAAAAACGTCAATATCTCCGAATAAAACTTCATTCTTTGCTTCCCTCATCAACAACGAACCTTCCATGGTTCGATGCCGTGTAAGGAGTGCCTCAGCCTTCTGCTGGAATTGTTGAGGACTAATCTCTTCAGCACCAACACGTTTTGGAATAATCAAGGACCTTCCTGCTACTTCACGAAATCGTTTGGCAAAAATTTGGGTGTTGATAATGTATCTCTCAATGACTTCAATGTGGTTGTTCGAACGGAACGCTTCGTAGAGTTGTGCTGGATCAACCTCCTGTGCTGTTCGAATAAGTAAGCCATTTTCATCAAAAGACAGTTCGATAACACTGATGCCAGATGATTCGGCAACACCTGCCATGAAATATCCGAGAGCAGTATTGAAAGCTCGGCCTCGACATGTGGTGATGAGATAGGCAGGATGGCCAGTTCCAATGACCTGCTCAATAAGTATACGATTCGGTTCCGGAACCTGGAACGAATCGATTGTGTGTTCTTCAAGATGTCGAGCAATGGCATTCGCAAC
>JAYXXD010000072.1:0-6436 GCA_036019775.1 Thermoplasmatota archaeon | reverse complement strand
TTTACCAAGTTCTGATATGTTCTCAAACAATTGCGATTCCATATCACTCCACGAACTTTCATTTCGATACATGTGCCGATTATCAGGATCTGCACCTCCGTATTCACCGTATTCATCTCCATAGTAGAGAAGTGGCGCGCCAGGGGTTGTTAACAACCAACCATAGGCTTGCATGGCTGCATTGTAGGCAGAGACATCACCTGGTTGACCAGGAAGTCCATCTTCTGCCCATTGATTGAAAGCATCATTGGTTCCAGTATCTGCTCGGCTTGTTAATCGAGGCACATCGTGACTGCCAACATATGGCACCATGATCGATCCATCCAGATATTGATCTTGACTTCGATTGGTCCAATAATCGAGGTGTATGTAATTCTCATTGCCAGAAACGAAAACATTGTCGACAACTGCGTGATAGAGAACAAAGTCAGCTTGCCCGTCCAATCCATCCTCACCCATGTACTCGTTGATTGCCCCATATTGGTCTTGATTGTCTTCGAGCGAGTGACCATCCCAACCCATCGCTGTTTCACCCTTGAGATAGTAATCCGTTCCAACCGTCTCGAATCGTTCATTAAGTTGAGCAACTAAATTTCTTGTGGCCAAATCTTCGACGTGCTTCACCGCATCAATCCGTAAACCATCAAGATCGTAGGTTTCAAGCCACCAGAGCGCATCATCAATGAATTGTTCAGAAGCATTACGAATCTTCCAATTGACATCAGGCATATACGACGTAAATTGACAATCCAAGCGATGTTCGGTCCAATCACAACCCGGAGAACCACAAATACAACCTGCATTGAACCATTCGGGATGCTCTTCGTAGTAGGTATGTTGCTCATGAACGTGATTGACAACAAAATCCATCATGACCCGGATATCACGATCGTGGGCTGCTTGAACCAGCGCATGGAGTTCTTCCTCAGTTCCAAGTTTTGGTTCAATTCCTCGTGGCTCGGTTGGCCAATATCCATGGAAAGCAGAAACGTCATGAACACCATCTGCAGCTTTTCCTGTTCCTTCAGCTGCAGTATTGAATGGTGAAAGCCAAAGTGCTCCTACTCCCAATTCATCGAAATAACCCGATTCAATCATTTGGGTGACTCCAGCAAAGTCGCCTCCTTGCCAATCAGCCCCTTGTGCAGCACCAACCACAGGTTCATCATTCGATGTATTTCCATTGACAAATCGGTCGGTCATGACCATGTATATGAGTGCGTCTTGCCATTCAAAATCCGCACTCGGACCTGTCCAGAATGGTACAAGTAAGTCATAAGCAGAGTTTCCATCAACATCGAATCCATCAATTTTCAGCGTGTGCTTTCCATCATTGAATCCACTTACATCGTATGTCCATGTGTGTTGCTGTTCATCCCAAATAGCACCAGAAATGGCGGATGGTGTTCCACTGAAGGCGGCTCCAGAAGAACCAGGATGATAGGTTACAACAAGCGATTCGTCAACCAATTCAGCACTGAATTGTGGCCGAACATGGTCTCGAACACGAACAAGGGAATTCTCAAAATCTCCACAATAAGATCGTTCTGAATTCATCGGATCGAAAATGAATTCCTCATCAACAATGAATTTGTAGCAATACAAGCCTTCCTGTAGTTCAACTCCAGCCGTCCAAATACCATCCTGTTCAGTCATTGGAATGTGGTCGCTCCAGTTCCATTCTCCAACAACAAAAACCTCGTTGGCAACTCCTTCATACGAGAACAAGGTCAGTGGTGATGACGAATGTTCAGACGCACGTACTTCGTTTGATGAAAGAGGTGAAAAGACAACGAGGAGCATCATCAAGATAAAGAAACGCGCAACCATTTTCATTCACTGACCTCCTCAGGATTCTTGAACAAAGCGTTTGCTGTATCGACCAAATCATCAATATGCTTGCAAAGGAATGAACGGACAAAATCGTTTGCAGGGTTATGATAAGCCTCCATTGGTTCACAATGCTGTTGCAATACACCCTTGTCGAGAATAGCAATGCGATCGGCTAATGTCATGGCTTCGATTTGATCGTGTGTTACATAGATTGTTGTCGTTCCTAATTCATCGTGCAAACGTCGAATTTCATTCCGCATTTGATGGCGAAGTTCTGCATCAAGGTTGGAAAGTGGTTCATCCATGAGCAGAACTTTCGGTCTTCGAACCAAAGCCCGACCAAGCGCCACACGTTGACGTTGACCACCACTCAACTCCTTTGGTTTCTTGTCAAGATGATCGTTTAATTCCAACAATTGAGCGATATCAATGACTCGCTTTGAAATCTCTTCTCCATCCAATTTATGATCTCCTTTCATCATCCGCAAACCAAACGAAAGGTTGTCACGAATGGTCATATGAGGATAGAGAGCATAGGATTGGAATACCATACCAAGACCTCGCGCACCAGCTGGGAGATGGTTGACTTTCATGCCATCAATTCGTATGTCCCCTTCGGTGACTTCCTCAAGCCCTGCAAGCATACGAAGTGTGGTTGACTTTCCACAACCTGATGGGCCCAAGAGAACCAAGAATTCCTTGTCTTTGATCTCCAAGGTCAAGTTTTGGACCGCTTGAAACCCATCTTCATACAGTTTGTTCACATGTTCAAATTCTACACTTACCATATTCTCACCCTTTGACGCCACCTGCCGACAAACCATCGATCAAAAACTTCTGGAAGAAAAGGAACAAGAGAGCGACTGGCAAACTGACCAATAAACTAGCAGCAGCAAAGTCACCCCATGCCTGGCCTGTGGATGAAATAAGTGAGGCCAATCCAACAGGAAGAGTATACATGTCGTTCGAAGTATTGAACGTTAATGCCAACAAGAATTCGTTCCAAGCAGCGAGGAAACTAAACAATGCTGTAACTGCAATTGCTGGTGTCGATAGAGGTAACACGACCTTCGTGAAAACCTGGAATTGGTTGCAACCATCGAGGGCAGCAGCCTCTTCAAGTTCGCGAGGAATTGTATCGAAGAATCCTTTCAGCATCCAAACACAAAGCGGCAATGCTGTTACACAATAAGCAAGAATAAGACCCAAGTGAGAGTTCAAAAGACCAAGTGTTTTCATTACCAAGAAATATGGAACGAGAATAATGATTCCAGGGAACATTTGGACCAGAAGGAACGAAAACATGGAAGCATCACGCCCCGTAAATTTGTAGCGGCTAAACGCATATCCTGCAGGAATTGCAATGAATAGACCGAGAAGAGCAGTTCCAACGCTGACAATGAGCGAATTTGTTAACCATGTCCAGAACGATTCACCATTCAGTATCTTCGTAAAATGTTCAGTCGTAAATGAATCACCGATTTGCCCACCAAGGGCATTTCCCTCTGAGAAGGCGATATCAATAATCCAGATCAGTGGAATGACGGTGATTGCCACAAAGTGAAGAAGTGTGATATGTGTTGATGTCGCATGGAACGTTTTGCTCAAATGGGCATTCCGCATCAACCCATATTCAATAGCAGAGTCTGAAAGTTTCCTCGACGTCCAAACTGTTACTGGCCGGCCTGATAACCAATAGAGCGTCAAACTTGATGGAATCAAACTCCAGCAATGAATCCAGATGTTGAATACTGTAAATTCGGTCCGTAAGAGTCGATAAACAGCAATTCCAAGAAGGATTGCACTCAAAACGAGACTTATGTTACGACGTACATGTTCGTTAACATTCGGGAGAGAGGCTCGGAGAGCTGCAAAAAGAATACAGGAGAGCAGCCCTAGAAGGAGCAAATCAGACTCTGCTCGTAGGTAATCCACCGTAAGGAGAAGGACATTGATGAGGAAGGCTGCAACCAGCCATCGTCTCAACATAACAATTTCCAGCGGAACATACCACCAGCGCATATCATCAGAATTGGTCATCCTACCGCCTCCGTAGCGTTGGTTTGTTTCATGTATCGCCAAGAGAATGCAAACAACATCAAGAAGATGATGACCGACCATGCTGCAGCGACGCCATAAGCGCCTTCTCTGAATGCGACATCGTAAACGTACGTGATCAAAATATCAGTTTGACCAGGCTGACCGAAGTACAGATTTGGTCCTCCGTCAGTCATCAAATAAATGACATTAAACATATTGAATGTCCAAATAAACCCAAGCAGTGTAAGTGGAATAAGTGCACTTCGCAAGTTTGGTAACGTCAAATTTCGGAACGCTGCCCAACCAACAATTCCATCAATTTCAGCGGCTTCATACATACTCTTCGGTAAGGATTGCAATGCACCACTAATGGACATCATCATGAAAGGAACACCCAGCCAGATGTTCACTAAAATAACAATGATTTGTGCTCCTGTTGGATCGGAAAGGAAATCGATGTTTGTTCCCAAGAGGTCGTTCACGAAACCATCAGGTTGGAACATACCTCTCCATACGAGAACAGAGATGTAAGATGGAACTGCCCAAGGAAGCAATAAAACAGTACGATAGGCAACCTTGCCCTGAATGCGACTGCGATGCAGCATGATAGCAAGGAACAACCCTATACCGATGTGAGCAGATACGTTGACAACAGTCCAGACGAGGGTGAACAAGGTCACGCGGAGGAATCCATCCGATGAAAACACCTCCCAAAAATTATCCAAACCAATGAAAGATTGGTCACCAAGTTGTGTTTGATTTGCATCGGTGAACGCAAGCCAAAATCCATACAGAACAGGATAAAAGGTAAGAATTGCCAAGGAAAGTAAGGCTGGTGCAACGTAGAAATGTGCAAGTTTTGACTTTGTTCGGCCAAGTTTTGTATCATTCCATTTTGCGAAACTAAGGAGAGCAATCAATGAAAGAACAATAGCACCCAAAGCGAAGATGACAGGAGATGTATCACCAGCTTCAGGTCGCTCGTCAGCAACACTTGTGCTTGCAGTTATGGAATAAATCAAGACATCATCACCGAACACTTCGATGAGGTGATCTTGTTCAGGGACCATGCCAGTAAGGCCGCATTGAATGCGACCCGTCGTTTCCAAGGCAATTCGTTGTTGACCAACTTGGAACAACTCAGTGGTTCCATCCGTACATGAATCATAACCGAGTTGTGAACCGTTATTTGATGCTTCAATGCGAATTTCAGTGTGAATCTGACCATCAACATACACATCGTAGGTTGTTGCATTGTTTGTTTCAAACTCGATGTTAATCGTGCGATATCCTTCTGCAAGTGGATAAGGGTCAGCACGTGAAATCGAATCCATTTGTTCATTGAGTTGTTGATTGGCTCCCGACAAAGCTTCCGCAGTGGATGCAATTCCTGAATACGCCTGCTCAAAAGCGGTTGACAAAGGATCGTAGGCGAGGGACATGGCCCTCGTTGTCGGAGCAGGTGTTCCTTCCTTAGTTTGCTGAAGGAATCCAGCTAGAACTTCATCCTGGTTAATTTCTGAATCTGATTCAAGTGCCACATGGGTTGGCATTGTATACGTTTCAATTGCAAATTCTTTCTGAACAGTTTCTGATGAAAGCCATAGTGCAAGTTCAGTTGCTGCGATTTTGTTGGTACTTTGCTTACTTACAGTCCAACCTTTGTAAGTTACAAGCGGCGACATCCGCTCCCCTGTACTTTCGACGCTAGGCAACAAGCTTTGACCTATGTTCAAGCGACTGGCTTCATAGGTTGCCCAATTCCACGGACCATCAAAGATCATGGCTGCTTTCGAGGAAATGAATTGATTCTTCATACCCTCAATCTGCGTGCCTGTTGCTACAACGCCGTGCTCCAATTCCAAATCAAGCATCCATTGCATCGCCTCACTGGAACCATTCGAATTGAGTGTAGGCTCACCGTATTCGTCAAACAGTGAACCTCCGAATCCTTCCTGAATTGGGAACCACCAGTAAGCAGTCTTAATTGGAATTGCAAGTCCTTGCTCATCGTCGCGGGTGAGAGATTTCGCAGCCTGCAGCAAGTCCTCTTCTGTCCAGGTCTCATCCGGATAATCAATTCCTTGTGCATCGAACAAGGCTTTGTTGTAAATTAAGGAAAGACAATCCTGACTTGCAGGTACGCCGTACAAAGCATCTCCGTAGCGCATTGCTTGAAGAGCACGATCTTCGAATTGAGCTCGATCTTGTGGAGTAAGGTGTGGCCGTAAATCTTCCAAAAGAGGATAACCGTCTACACGAACTTCTCCAATTGCTCCCAACTGATCGCTCGAAAGACGCATCAAATCGGGAGCTTGTCCTCCTTGAGCAGCGGTCATGAACAATTGATCTGCGTTCCCGAATGGAACCATCGTTACGTCAACAGTCACATTCGGATGCGCAGATTCGAACGACTTGATTGAATTCATGAACACCTCTTCTTCCTTGCTTTCGGCAGCAAAAGTGTGCCATAGGGTGAGACTAATTTCACCATCTTGAGAATTCTGTTCCTGATTTTCTTCATTTGTCCCTAAACAACCTGATAGAAAAATCATCAAAATAC
>JAYXXD010000071.1:0-6750 GCA_036019775.1 Thermoplasmatota archaeon | reverse complement strand
CCTTTCAGACCTCTTCGACCCAGATGATGGAAACTGCGGATTGGTAGATCCCGACCTCAATGACGCTTTCCAGACTCCTTTCTATCCAGTTGGCGACCTTGGACCACTTGATGGTAGTGGTGACAATCAAGATTACACCACGAACATCGATTCGTATTGGGCTATGGTTTTCTGGCACAATCCTTTCTCAGACATGATGATCGATTACAACGGATATGACAGTACAACCAACCCACCAACTCCAGGTAACGTTCCAGAATTCTATTGGTTCCTTTTCTCCCGCTGGTCTTCTTACAACGGTGGAAATGAATGGGATATCGACAGTGATGGGGACTCGCTTGTCAATGGTCTCGATATTGATCAAGACGCAGATGGCCTACCAGATTGGTGGGATCAAGACGAAGGTAATGATGGAATTATGGATGTCAACGATGTAAAGATGGGGGGTACTTTCAACATGAGCGTTTGCGGACATACAGTAGGCAATCTCGGCCAAGGATTCGTTTGCGGCTATGGTTACGCCATCGCTTATCAAATGCCACTCAACGGCGTTAACGCACAATTCGGCTTACCATATTCCACACGCCCTGATGCCGTAATTGATCAGGGCGCCACTGCTGGAGGAGCATCAGGCAATTGGTCATGCACACCGGGAGCCCAAGGTGGCTGTTGGCATTACGACTTCGGTGGCGATGGTGTTGTTGACTCAGCGATTACATTTACACAAATGCAAAACAATCGAGATGCTTTCGTGACCTGGGTCGGCCTAAACACTGGTATTTGGCAGTGGAATTCTGACAATGGTCCAGAAGCTGATTTCCCGGACGAATTGGGAGCAGACCTCAACAAGAACGATGTTGACGGTGATATTGACGGTGATTTCTTCAACAATACCATCGATTTGGATGATGACTACGATTCTATCTTTGACTGGTTCGATGTTGATGATGATAACGATGGGTTGTGGGATTACTTCGAAGTCGATAGCAACGATGACTTGGATGACGACTCTGGGCAAGAAAATGGGAACTTTTTCTCAGGAGCAAACTGTGTCGATAACGACGACGATGGAAACGATGCTGATGCAGACGGTGATGGATTTTACCAAGCAGTTTGGGATCGAGGCCAAATGACATTAGGTCTACAACAACCAAGAGTATATGATGTCGACAATGACAACGATGGCGTTCCAGACGGGGAAGACCCCGATGACGATAACAACGGTATCCTTGACGGCGACCAAGAACTCCTTCCTGGATGTTTTTGGGGCGAGGAACAATCCACATGGGACCATGATAACGATGGAATCGTTAACTGGGCAGATAATGATTGGGACGGGGATGGTATATCGAACACTGAGGAACTTGTAATCTCCCTAACACGTGCCTTCGACCACGATAACGACGGTATTCGCGATGACATTGACGTTGATGACGACCAAGATGGTATGCACGACGAGGATGAAATCATGTTGTGGCCAGAACGATTCAATCGCAATTCAACCAACCCATGGGACCACGATGATTTCGGTGACGGCGAAGCACTTGCGAATCCAAATGATCTGACAACAGGCCCCGACGTTAATGATACAGACGATGATAACGATACGCGAAATGACCTCGATTACGATCAACTCGAAGAGGGCTTTGCACCAGACCCTCCTTGTCAAGATGCAGTGTCATCGGATTGGGATCACGACAACGATTGCGTTCTCGATGAAGACGATAAGGCTTTGACGTTTATCACATTGGATATTCCAAATAACCTGTGGCTCGATGCTCGAAGTCCAGCTATATTTAGTGGTCAAGTAGAGTGGATCAACCCAATTTCAGGAGTACGAGAAAACGCTAGCGGCCTTCCTGTACAAATTCACATTGAATGGGCAGACAATGGGACTACAGCCGTTGAGACAACGAATATTTTGTCCGATCAAAATGGAAAATTTTCGGTTGGACAATTCCTTTACCCTGAAGATATCACTGTGGGTGACAATACAACATACAAGGTCTATGCAGTCGTTACAGAAATGTTTGCCTTCAATGGTGCAACGTCTTCAGATTATCTTGTCGGGGTTGAAGCGAACATGACGATCGATCCAAGCAGTAACAACTGGGATTATTTCCGAAGCGATGAACAACAACTCTGGTTGGAATTTTATTCCTATTATGCTGCAGATTATGAACGAGGGATATATTCGAATCCGATTCCTTACGCACCTGTAACGTTCTCTTTCTACGGTGGATTGTTTGGAAACCTTACTCACCCAACAAATTTCACAAACTTCGATGGGAATGGATACCGTGCGAATTCATTCGGTCTCACCTCAGTTTCATTTGAACAAACTGGTGGAGCAAATGGAGTTTGGAAGCAAGTTCAATTCAATTCAACAATGGATAACGGGCCAGGAAAAGCCCCAGGCGGCCTTGAAGAGATCATTTGGAATAACAACACCAAGATGCATGATATTGTGCAAGACGCTCAAGGTTTGTCAACAAAATACGTTCGAGTGAATACGAGTTTACCGAAAGGTGATTACAGTTACATTGGACGCGTTCAGCCAGAACTTGCGACAGAATATCCGTTCCCCTTCCTGCATGGTGACGAAGACGACAATGCCCGGTCAATGCGCGTCATGCATCGCATGAACATTGATGGAACAATGACCTTCGAGGGCATCCATCCAATTTCTTTCTTTGATTCAACAATCAATAATGGAGATGGTACCTTTGGCAACTGGCGTTATATCTATCACGGACCAGCATTGACTGAAGCAGGATTAGATTTCAATGAGATTTCAGCTTACAAGGCCTACAGCATGTTGTGGGATGGAACAATGAATATGACGAATAACAAACCCTTGTTCACTGGCGAAGCGGAAGATATCGTTGATTTCGTTGATGTCAACTCGACGCACTGGTTTATCAAACTCGTAAACGGAGGTAACGCCGATCTACCGCCTTGTGGACAGGTGGATCCAACTGATCCTGAGAGTCCGGTTCGGTGTGAAATTGTCCCTGAGATGGACACTGGCTCCTCAATTGAATTGACTGGTACAGTCACAAATCGTTCGCTAATCCCGTGGACCATTGAGCCAGTTGCAGTACAATTGGACAAAGACAAAAATGGTATCTTTAGCAGCGGAGGAGAAACGCAGTTTACTCAAAAACCAGACTGCATGGACGCACAAGGCAATAGAATTCCAATGCAAAGCATTAATGATGAAACTGAATGTATTTCAAAGGGAGGCATAGAGGCTGAATACGACTATGATTTCACTTGGGAAAGCCAATATTCCTCAGGAACATATGGTATGCGTGTCGACTTTACAAATTCAGGTTACTATTTCACAGGTAATTCCTCAGCCTTGGCAACAACTGGTGCGTACATCAACGTGACAGTGGTAGGAACCACCTCGTTTGAATTAACTTCTATTGCGCGACTATATCGAAATACGAACACATCAATTCAAGCACGACTTGTCGACAACTCGTTGCAACCTGTTCGAGAAGCTCCTGTAAACTACACTTGGTCATTTGATGGACGTACAGAAACGAGCTACACAGACACCAATGGTTTCTTTGAAATGCCATTCAATATTACCGCAGAGGATGATTTGGGTCTGTTCTCATTGACGTTTGAATATGAGGGCACCCCACTTCTCAAACCAAGCAATGCAGTTCAAGACGTGTGGGTCGTTTCCCGCACTTATGTTTCAGTCACATCCACGGAAGGAAATCGACGTCAATCTGGTGACTTGTGGGATTTCACCGCTCAGGTAAAAGATGACAACAAGACATTCGAATATGATTCAGGCGGACGTGATCTTGATGGAGAAACTACACCTAATGGAGGATTGGTCGATGTTATTTTCGAAGGTACTGATTTCGATAATGTTCAGCACCGACAAGTTGTTGCAACACTTGCACCATCTGCAGGAATTATCTCGTTGCCAAATACACAACCCGATGATTCGCATCTTTGCTACTACGATGGAAACGAAGATGGGTTTGCAGATCGTGACTTGAATCAGGATGGTGACCTTGATCGACTCGAGGCAGTTGGCTGTCTAAAGGCTGACATCAGCCCATTATCGCCAACCAATTTGCGTGAAGACCCGGAGTCGTTCTTGCCTGATGGGTTCGGACCGGTGAACGTTATTCTACGGTTTGAGGAATCCTTGCCGAATGAAGGGTGCGCTCCGCTTGATGCGAGTTACCTGGGTATTCAAGGCCAATGGGATCCATGCGCAAATGTTCCGGGTAACAATCACTATCGTACAGTTATGACTTACAATGCAAACGGCTTCTCACTGATTGGGCGAACATCATTGACTGTTGATGATCAAATCGTTTACACAAGCGAAGTTGACCCTGTCACAGGCTTGGTTGTTCCAAAACCAATGGTCGTTACTGGACAACTCACCGATGAACTCGGCGAGGTCCTTCCTGGAAGAACGATTCGTGTAAGTTATGAAATGGTAAATGGACAAAGCGGCCCTGTTAATTGCAATGCTGCTGTTACGGACTCTGATGGAAATTACTCGATTACATGCCCACTTTCAGACGTGTTGGCTGGCAAAACAAAGGTAACCGTTTCTTACTCTTCCTATGACAATAATGATGCATTCCGTTACGATAACAAGACGGTTCAAACAGAATTTGACGTGTTTTCGAATTCAACCCTAGCAATAACTGAAGTTGGACCGTTTAAGTCCAGTGTCGACACTTATGCAGTTGATGGAATCCCATATCCTGTTCTTTACTTGAAAGAGTCTTTCCACATCGATGCTTTGTTGACTCAGAGCAACGGGCAACCGGTTGGCGGAAAGTGTCTGAACATCTACCTCGACCCCGATGAGAATGTTCGTCCAATTGCAACCATCCGAACCAATGATCTCGACGGAACGGTTGAGTGGTTCAGTGGTGATCCACTGCAAAACCCATCGCTACGAGGCGTTGAAGTAACGGGTAAAAAAGAAGGATTCCGAACGCTGAAAGTTGCGTTTGAACCAGATCTTAACGTTCCTGGAGGTTGTGATAAAGACGTTGAAAATGTGTTGAACAGTTCTGAAGTTGAGATGGAAGTCCTCGTGCGCTCACGTGTCGATCTTCAGGTCGAGACAAATTGGTATTATGGAGCCGAATCTGGCGTTCCTGAGGGCACACTCATCGTCGGCGAGGTTGCATTGTTGCGCGATCGATTGGACTTAGCAATCGAGAATGAAGAGATTCAATTCATTCGCCAATACCGCAATGAGTCAGGTGCTTGGGTGACCATGACAGCGGCTACGAACACGACCGTGACGAATGAACAAGGTATTGCTCGATTTGAATGGACATTCGATGGGCGCTCTTGTGATGGAGTCGAATGTAGTGGAGAATGGCAAGTTATTGCTGTCTACGCTGGAAGTCAAAACTTCCAAGAGGCTCCGAACAACATCTCCTTTGCAGTCGAATACAGAGCTGCAACCGAAATGGAAGACAAAGGCTTCTTCAGCCCAGAAAATGCAATGGCATTCAGTATTGTTCTCATGGCTTTGTTGGTCGCGGGCGCCCTGTATTATCGACGTGCGATGAGCCGACGACAGGTGCAATCGTTGCGCGGTATTCTCACGGATACAATGATGCAACTTGAGGCAAGTAACGAATACATCAAGATCATCTTTGATTGTTACAAGAATCTCGTTCGCCACTTCAGAAAGTATGGCTTCATGAAGAAGGTATACGAGACGACTCGTGAATTTGAAGCGGCGGTTCGAGCAGCATTCAATATGGTTCCACCACAGCAACTTGATGCGTTCTTAACAATCTTCGAAGAGGCACGATATTCTGATCACAACATTGGTGTCATGCAGCGTGACCAAGCGATTTCAACACTTGGAGCAATCACGACTTCCATCACCAGTGCTCTGGGAGAAGAAGGCCAAGTCAAGCGCTATGAAGCATCAGGCCTGTATGATAAACAAACCAAAGCAGGGGAATTTATCGCTGCTGATGGTTCAGTTCGTCAAGCTGGAATTGTTGAAGGCGAATCCACAGACTTCAAGATTTGATTTTTGAATCTGTTGCGCTGAAAGTTGGCACGAGCCAACCTTCAAGGGCGGCATGTGCTCTCGCTTGCTCATGGAAGACTGGAAATTACTCATCGACCAAGCCATGCAAGTGGAAACGAACAATACGATTGAGGCACACAAAATCTACGGAGATGCTGTGCGTTCTGCCCTCGCTCAAACTCAGATGCTCCTCGGAGATCTTGAAGCCGCACAAGTCATTGAAGCGCTTTACGGCGCTCTTGTTGCCTATTCGCAGCAGGTAATGTTGCGAATGAAGGCCGAAGATCCTGAAGTCGGAGGAGTGGACCATGCATTCCGGGCAGGCCAGGCTTACGGAGTCTCGTGTGTTCTCAACCACCTCATCGACCAGTTAACAGATGTTGCCGGAATTACTGCTCTTGGCGCACTTGATGACTTTTCCGATACACTTCATGATGAAATCATCATTCAAGGTCGAGCAGCCGGTTTAACGGTTGAACTCCTTGATGCAAAAGGCGAAATCTTGTTTGAATAGACCGCGCCTCCGCGTCGGTGCCTTCATAACGGGTTGGTTGGTCGCGAGACTGCCTCAAAGCATCGAGGGAGTCATATGAGTAAACCCGTAAGCAAGACAAACCCAAATCTAGTCGATTTAATCGGCGATTTGAAGGCACAGTCTCGCGAGACCGGCGCACCTCTGTGGCGAGATGTCGCACTAC
>JAYXXD010000070.1:0-6770 GCA_036019775.1 Thermoplasmatota archaeon | reverse complement strand
TGCCAAAACCATCAACTTGCTCTTCAAGGAGAGACATATGCTTTGAAATTGGTAGGAAATGACCCACCGGCATTCCCGCTGCTACGAATGGGTTCGTTGCAATACAAATCATCAAGCCGTCTTCAGGGGCTAAGATGTCAACAGATAGGCCTGGTGTTGCTGGATCAGAAATACGTGCCACAACATCTCCTTCTTTCATGATTGAACCACTATCAACGAACAGGTCGAGCAAACCTCCTTCACCCGCTCTTAGCCACGTTGATCCGCTTGCGAGCATCCTGAAACGTGGCCTGTGAGGTTTTCCGGGAACCATCTTGAGTTTTCTCAAGACGTTCATGACTCCATGGACCGCTACTTTGACAGAGGCTTGGTCTAACCAATTTGCTCCACCTCCTTCGTACGTGATGGCAGGAATATCCTCCTCATTCGCATTGTTTCGTAGAGATCCTTTGGGTGGTTTTGAATCGAGAAGGATTTCAATTCCAAATGCTTTGGCAAGGATGTTTGAACCTGCATGAGCGAGATCAACGCGAAGTTGAGGCATGTTGGATCTACCTTTCCCGGCGCTATGTAAGTCAATAATTGCATCTGAATCCTCAACAAGATATCGCCAGACCTGTGCAGCAACTCTTCGAGTGGATGAACCCTTTGAATTTCCTGGGAAGTTCCGATTCAGGTCTCTTCCATCAGGAAAGTATCTGGATTTTGAACGATATCCTGGCATATTTACCACAGGAACAATTCGAATGGTGCCTGCAAGCGTTTCTGGATCAAGCGGTTTTTCAGGGTCAGTGAATGCAGTACTCAACAAATGTGTACAAGCTGAAGGACCCGTGAGTTCGTCCCCATGCATACCACCAAGAATGGTTATGGTCGGGCCAGGTCGTTTACCGTGGATGATTGTTACAGAAGTTGACCAAGGGTCTCCAATTGTTACCTCGAGCAACGGAAGTTCGATTGTGCGAATGGTTCCTCGCTTCACAAGTTTTCGATAGAATCGGTAATCGCTCCACTCCGAATTTCGATCCCATTCCGAGCGATCTTCGATTTGATGCTCTTGGAGGGCTTTTTCGATTGCTTTCCTGCGTGTGCGTGAAAGCTCATGCGCAATTCGAACAGGCTTACGCTTCTTTTTTCGAGCCATTCGTTCAACACCTCAGTTTTCCAGTCCAGCGACAAGGTCTGCAAGTACAGCATCGACATCAGCCGCTTTGGTTACGCCTGAAGCAAGCAAGACGCCATGAGCACCAAGTTCGACAGCAGTCTTGACGTCCTGCCCATCTTTGACACCAGCTCCGCACAAGACTCTCACATCAGGATTGATGTTGCGAACAGCATTGACCGTATCAGAGACAATTGCGGGATCAGCGGTGGTTACCGAAATGTCTCCCCCGATAAGTTCAGGTGGTTCGACAGCGATGAATGTAGGTCCGAGTTCTGCGAGATGGTGTGCTTCACTGACATCTGCTGCACAGGCACAAATTGGAAAATTATCAGGAAGTTGTTGCATGAGTTTCTGGACATGATCAATTTCGACTTTGTGTTCAGCATGATTGATAATTGTCCCTTGAGTACCTCGTTCTATAGCGTTATCTGGTTGGAGCCAGCCAGTAAATGATCCCTGGCCGACAGGGTCAAGATGTTGGCTCCATACTTCCAATGAAGGTGCAGCTTGCTTTACGGCGTGGAGATCGAAAGCAGAAACGACGGCAACCATTCGCACGTGTTCTCTGGAAGCTCGCTCCATTGCTTGGGCGAGTTGTACTGCCTTTTGGCCCATGGCAGTTGCATAGGTTTTGAAATTGACAACAATGAGGGGCTGCATGATAATCCCACGAACTAATTCTTCTTGATATCTTCCTTCCAATCACTCGACAGGGGGCCATTGTCCATCGCGAAGATGTGTATTGTCTGGAACGATTGCATTATGGTCGACAACAACGTTATCGAATGAACAATTCTTGCCTATGGTCGTGTTTCGACCGATGAGCGTTTCAATTAAGCTGGAATTTTTCTCAATCGTGACGTTCTCAAGGAGACTGCATTTCGAAAGACTGGATGATTCGATTCTCGCTCCACTTGCAAGCATGCTATGCTCAACCTTGCTTTCATCATTCATCTGGATTGAATCATCAGCATACCAATTTGAATCAATTCGCTTTCCATTGTTCCAACGCTGATGTGCGATGCTAGCTTGAACACCGAGCGACCAGCTCTTCGGTGTTCCTGCATCGATGAAGTAGCCCTCGAAGGAGAAACCATTCAGGTTGCCTTCTTGGGCAAGTACTGGAAAAACATCTCGCTCAAGCGAACTACGGCCTTTTGGAATGTAATCAAAAACAGCATCTTCGAAGAGATAGGAACCTGCGTTAATCAAATTTGAAAAGACCTCTTCAGGTGCAGGTTTTTCCATAAATTTGGTGACGCGTTGCTTGTCATCAAGTCCGACAATTCCAAACCGAGTTGGATCTTCAACTTCCCACAGAGCCAATGTTCCGATGCCGCCGTTTTTCGAGTGCAAATCGAAACCTGCTTGCATGTCCAGGGAAGAAATGATGTCACCATTCAAACAAACGAATTGTCCTGAAACAACATCTCTACAGTTTCCGAGTGCACCACCCGTGCCAAGGGGTTCGAATTCTCTGACAATTCGAACATCGTATGGAACATCGGCTTGTTTGAAATATTCCTCGATGTGATCGACCTTGTATCCCCCAGCAACGACGACCTCATCGATCATATCGCTGGGAACAACGTCAACCACATGCTCTAGCAATGTTCGATCCAACATTGGAAGTATCGGTTTAGGGATTTGATTCGTCCACGGGCGAAGCCGTGTGCCGAATCCTCCAGCCAACACGACAACCTGCATGCTTGAGGCGCAGTGTTTTCGTTTTTCAACTTGTAGTTTCCATGGTATGAAGACAGAGATAACCTAGCCGCACAGTTCAAAGACGGTCTTTGGCTCGCAAGGATTAGGGATACAATGAACATTCACGAATACCAAGGAAAAGCGCTGTTCAAGGCAAATGGCGTGAAGGTCCTCGATGGGGTCCACTGCACAAGCGTTGAAGATGCACTCAACGCATACGATACTCTTCAATCAAAGGTTGTTGCTGTGAAATCACAAATCCATGCTGGTGGGCGAGGAAAAGGAAATCTATACTGCCCGAACACTGGTGATCTTTTGATGGAAGGTGGAGTAAAAATTGCATTTTCTCGAGAGGATGTTGAAACCTATGCATCCAACATTTTGGGGCATGTTCTCGTGACGAAACAAACAGGTGAAGAAGGAAAACTTGTCAATCATTTGTATGTTGAATCTGGATGTGATATAGCGCATGAATACTATCTCGCATTGCTGGTTGATCGAGAACAAAAATCGGTGCTCATCATGGCCTCAACAGAGGGTGGAATGGATATTGAGGAGGTCGCAGAAGAAACACCAGAATTGTTGCATAAGATCAACGTTGACCCAAACGCGGGTTTGATGGGCTATCAAGTCCGTGATCTTGGTCTTGCCCTTGGTCTGTCCGGTGCAGCACACAAATCGTTTGGAAAGATGCTTCGCTCTTTGTACGCATTGTTCGTCCACGAAGACTGTGCTATGGTCGAAATCAATCCTTTGGTCCGAACGGGTGACGATGAGATGGTTGCTTTGGATGCGAAAGTTAGTTTCGATGAAAACGCAGAATTCCGCCACAAGAATTGGGACGATCTTCGAGACCTCTCTGAAGAAGAAGATGTTGAAATTCGTGCGAAGGAAACCGGTCTCTCCTATGTCAAACTCGACGGGAACATTGGATGTTTGGTCAATGGTGCAGGTCTTGCTATGGCCACAATGGATGTCATCAAATTGTATGGTGGAGAACCTGCAAACTTCCTCGATGTTGGCGGTGGAGCCAATGAGGAACAAGTCAAGACTGCCTTCTCGATTATCCTTGAAGATCCGAATGTGAAAGGAATTCTTGTCAATATCTTTGGTGGAATCATGCGTTGTGATATCATTGCACGGGGCGTCATTGCTGCAACAGAAGCTCTCGACCTCAATGTGCCTCTTGTTGTTCGATTAGCTGGGACCAACGTCGATGAAGGAAAGGCAATTCTTGCAGCCTCTACGCTAAACATTCATCCTGCTGATGATTTGGCCGAGGGTGCTCAAAAGATTGTACAGTTGATCGGAGGTGAGGTCTGATGGGAATTTGGATTGAAGAGAATGCAAAGGTACTGGTACAAGGTATCACAGGAAAGCAAGGCATGTTTCATGCCGATAAGATGGTTGAATACGGAACCAACATCGTTGGTGGCTGTACACCAGGAAAAGGTGGACAAACGGTCCAACTTCAAGGGAAGGATTTTCCAGTATGGAATTCTATGTTTGAAGCGATTGAAGCCACAGACGCTGATGCAACCGTCATTTACGTACCTCCACCATTTGCTGGGGAAGCAATCATGGAAGCTGCTGATGCTTTCGACCAAATCAAGGGCGAAGGTGTAGTCGTTTGCATCACGGAAGGAATACCTACACTTGACATGGTCAAGGCCGTTGCCTTCGTCGAGAATCGCCCCGGAGTGCGATTGATTGGTCCGAATTGTCCTGGAATTATCACACCAGGCGAGAATGGTGGTGCAAAGATTGGAATCATGCCAGGACATATCCATGCCAAGGGACGGATTGGAATCGTTTCCAAATCAGGTACCTTGACCTACGAAGCAGTTGCTCAAACGATGAGCATTGGTGAAGGACAATCAACATGTGTTGGAATTGGTGGCGACCCTTTAAACGGAACTAATTTTATTGATTGTTTAGATCTATTTCTCTCAGATGAAGAAACTGATGCTATTATTATGATTGGTGAAATTGGAGGAAATGCTGAGCAAGAAGCTGCAGCATGGGCCAAAGAGAATGTTTCGAAACCAATCGTTGGTTTCGTTGCAGGCGCAACAGCTCCACCAGGCAAGCGAATGGGTCACGCTGGTGCGATTATCTCTGGTGGCAAAGGTACAGCCGAAGAGAAATTTGCAGCCTTTGAAGCCGCAGGAATCGCTTGCGCAAAGGATCCATCTGAACTTGGTGCAGTTCTTCTCGAAGCTTTGAAGAAAGCCGGATTAAGAAACGAGTGATATGAGCGAAGAGAGAAGCAAGGAACTTCTCGCTCACTATGCTCAGAATCGTATTGATTTCGGATGGCTTCCTTTTCCGAATCAGCATTCTTACCGTTGGAGAACCATTGAATCCCGATGGGTGACTGCTCATCGACGTATTCGAAATCATCAGACGTTAGCCAAAGCAATCAGCAAGGATGTGGTCAGCGACCTCTACGTCTCGACTTCAAGATGGCTCGACCCAATCGATTTGCCTCGGCTTCGAGATAAGGAGCGGCCTCATCCGATTCTTCTTGATCACCTCATTGTTTTCGACATTGATGTGGCACCTCTGAGTCTCAAGAATCTTGAGAAAGCGAGAACGATTGCCATTGAACTTCATGACCATCTTTCTTCTGAACCATCGATGGAATTCCTGAGTTGCTCCTTCTCAGGTAGCAAAGGATTCCATCTCTTTTACTTGGATTTGGACAGAGAGAAGTTTGCCATTGAAGATCCAAAGGAACGTGAGGAGGCTGTAAGAGAGTCACGTAAAGAATTACTTACTAAAGTGATAGAAAAGGGCTTTGAAGTCGATGAGCGGGTAACTGCGGATACGAGGCGCATCATTCGTTTGCCAGGTTCAATTCACGGAACGACTGGTTACCAGTGCACGGTCCTCACATTGGAACAATTGAAGAAACCGTTGAAAGATTTGCTTGAAGACATTCCACGCATAGAGTCGGCTCAAAAGATTCCCAAACGGGCCCGTAAGCCGAAAAAGAAAGTCAAAAAGAAGAAGCCAAACCAACGGAAAACTGTTGCTGAAACCCAATCAGTGCAACAATATATGGTCGAAGCAAGTACGCATGTGCCTGGAACAAAAGATCGCTCTGTCATCATGTTCTGGCTACCGCACGGATGGGGTTCTGGTCAAGAGGCAATGGAAACTGCAGTGACCATGGTCAACGAAGAGAAATTGGGGCAATGCTCGTTTTGGCAACAAGGAGATCGCATCCTCATGCTTTGTCCTCTCGCTTTCCCCCGGCCTCAGGTTGTGAAACTACTCATGTCGTACAAGATGAGTAAGCGAGCAGCGATTTTGAAGGAACGTGAACACGATTGGATACGTATCTCAAATATTATGGATGAGGATGCGAATTGGCAAGATGAACTCCAACCAATTGGTCTCTATGGAAATGAACTTGATTCAACGACGTCTTTCTCCGCTTCGCATCTTGAGCTCGAGAAGAGAATGGGTATTTTCCGACAAATTCGATCCTCTGCAACCTTTTCTGGAACTCAGGAACCATCGTTACGCATCGCTGTTCGGGAATGAGTCTTTATAGACCTACAGTTAAACGGATTTTTGTCTCCAATGGAGTCTTCGGACAATGACATGCACCTGCTTGGCAGGTTCCATACGACCCAAACGGCCATGGCGCTTGGAGACGGCGCCATGGCCATCTCGAGGTGAAACTGTGGCTGAAAATAAGGGCGTAAAGTTGGGGGCGTTGTATCTCATCGGCTTCTCATTCTTTTTTTTGTATGCAGAAAGCGATCTTATGTTCTTTCTCGGATTCTTTACGATATTTTTCACAGGTTTAGCACATTTGATTATGAAGATTGTAACATTACAAGATGGGTTCAGGGCCGAAATGAGCCAGCAAGGATTCGCCGCAGGG
>JAYXXD010000069.1:0-6795 GCA_036019775.1 Thermoplasmatota archaeon | reverse complement strand
TAGAACAAGGTCCTCGAGTTCAAAATAATAGATTGAATCGTTGAAAAAGTAGAGACCAACGAGAATCCAACCCAATTGTGCTGGTCTTGATACGCCCTCACTGTGGCGTTTATGCCATGAAATTGCTAGAAGAACCATACCAAGTGCACCAGCGATGGTGGCAACATCCTTGGAAAGGAACATGAGTCTGCCAGAAGTTAACCTCATAGAAACGTTTGCCCATTAAGTCCAACAACCCGTTCAATGTCCACAGTCCATGCAAGGCCCAATTGTGGATGGTTTTGGTTCGGCAAAAGGACCAATTGCATTCATCGATCGGGACGGAGTGCTCAATTTTGGCAGGAATGGATATGTCAACCATCCACATGAACTGAAGATCATACCCGGGAGTGGTTTGTCAATAGCACGATTGCGCTCGAATGGATATGCAATATGTGTTGTAACAAATCAATCACCAATTATGCGTGGCTTATGGACAACTGAACGATTGCATTCAATCCATGAAGAACTTCGAAGACAACTCATAGAAGAGGACCCTAATGCCATCATTGACGTCATCATGACGTGTCCACATCGAAATCGTGACCGCTGTGGTTGTCGCAAACCTTGGCCAGGAATGCTGGTGAAGGGAAACAACATTTTGCGCGATGAAAAACGAACCAATGTTCGTATTGACTGGGCTGGAAAAAAACCCGACCCTTGGCACCCTTTGGATGCTATGATTGGTGATCGAAAATCCGACATGGGTGCTGGTTGGGCCGTTGGTGCTCGAACCTTTGAGGTGTCAGACAAACTTGGTTTGCCTCAGGTTATTGAACGGGTGCTTGACGTGAACGATTCTGGAGACTATTACGATCCAATGAGGTGGTAACATCGGCTGGTTAGGTTTGGATGATACAGATTCACTCGCAGGAGGATGTACAACCGAAGTCCTGTTTCGACTTCTTCAAAACCTTCCCGAAGATGTTCACATTGGGCAAAAAAGGCTCGTTCGTTTGTGGCCATTTGCAAGGAGACGAACTCGAGGTAATGCTGCTGTTGCTGTTGAGTTAAGAGTTGAAAATGAGTCAAACTTGATGGAATATTTAGACGAATTTTGGAGAGAAGAAATCCTTCCTTTGCGAGGTCAATTACTAACAAGCAACCATAGCAATCGCCAGCAATATCCGGCTGACCCAGGAATGGTTTGGTTTTCTGATGTTCAAGTTGATGAAGAACTTTACAAAACTGGACTCAGAGAAGAAGTGACCTACGATAAATTGCCTATATCGACTCGGTCTTGGGGAGGCCATGGAAAAATTGGTGCAACTTTAGCAATTCTTTGGCCAGCAAAGAACGTAACATATGAAGCGATTGCATGGCGTTCAAGCCAACACTCGGGAAACCGTCAACTGGACAAAGAGGCTTTGGAGATTATCGAACAAATGGATGATACGTTCCTCTGCCGAGATGAACGTCTCGGCGCCTCCATGCTCGCTCCGAGAGGCGTTTCTCCCGTTTTGTTTGGAATTCGAGCGTGGACCAAGGAGGCAGCAAAAGAAGCTCTTGAGGTACTCTTGCATGCACCGCTCACAGAAACTGTTGATGGTTCGATGGTCTTCGCGACAAATCAAGCTACAAACGATCATCTTGACAGTTCAAACATCGTTGAGATTGAATCAACAGAAATTCTTCAGGGCGGACATACATTACTGAAGTCAAAAAACAGCCGCTTCATTGCTTTCAAAGAATCAGGGGAAATTGCGACGATTTGCCAAAATCTTCGGCAAGGAGACATCGTAGAATGCAAGGGTTTGATGGCATTGGATGGCTCAATACATATCGAGTTTTTGAAAATCAACCACATTGTTTCAAATCGATCTCGACCGTTGTGCCCATCTTGCAACAAAGCGTTGTCTTCGATGGGAAGCAATCAAGGATTGCGTTGCAAAAAGTGTGGACTCAAGATGGAAGATTCATGGAACGAAACGTTTCGGGAATTACCGATGAATCTGTGGATTCAACCACCTCCGTCCTCGAGGCGCCACCTTGCGAAACCTTTGCTGGAAGATTCAATTCGGGAAAACTATCTTTAGGAGTCACACAAAGACAAGATCATGTCGGAAGAAACTACGAAAACCATCACCACATTGATTCTTATTTTAGCGTTCCTAGGAATGATGATTTTCATTGCTTTAAGGGCTCGACAAAACCGTGAAGAGATGATAAAGGACCATGCTCCAAAAGTTGCTGGAGAGGACGAACTTGAGGGTGGTGCAAGACATCCTCAGCGATTCGATGAGCCGGATGAAGAAGCCTTAGAAGAAATGGCAAAATTGCTTGGTGAAGAATCAGATGAGGATGAAGCCTGATTCATCGATTTTCAATCCTTGGACATCACCTTCCATATCAAGATATGTGGCTCCTTTCTGACCTTCGTAGAGAGCCCATGTTGCAAAACCTTGATTCTTAAATTGAGTTTCAGAGCGAATCTTGTAGGTCGAATCAGTACCTGAAACATCGGTACCAGATTTCGAGATTAAGAAAATGCATGTTTTGGGATGTATGCGTTCTGCCAAATCAAAAACTGCATCAAGATGGTCTTTTTCGATACGTCCAGTGGGTGAACACCAGTCATCAAGTACAATCAAACCAACACGAGGCAGACTTTGCGCAGCTTCAACAATTGCATCCACGCATCGATCCATGGCTCCGATGAGGTTCATGGCATGAAATCGGCTCGATTCAACGATACTCAGTGATGAAAAAAGTTGGGAGAATCGAGTGGCATTCGGCATTTCGGGAGAAGCCCACAACACTCTACCTCCAGATTGAATTTCATCAACTGCCGATTGCAAACCCAATGTCGTTCCCCCACAACCACCAACAACAGAAAGATGTATTCTCTTTCCACTCAAATCCAATGACAAACGTTCCGACATGAACGCCCCTAGGAGTCCTACAATTTGATTCCGTTTATGCAAAATGCTCTTGACCTTGCGCACAATCCAAGGTTCATGAGCGGAGAAGTACGAAAAGGAGAACGAATCCCACGCCGTGACCCTCCACCTTACGAAGAAGCCAGTAGCTTTAGCAACGCAGTTGCTCGAGATGGTTTCTTCAAGACTGCAATTAACGATGCTAATCAATACGGTCCAATTGGCATGATGATACTCCTTTTCATCGTTGCAACCATCACGGGGGCTGCAATCAAACTTCTCGAATCCCTTTGATGGAATCGAGAGGGTTCAATAAAAATCGCTTCTTGATTCAATTCTTGAGCGATATCTTCAAACCAATTTTGACGAAGTCTTGTTCATGAGTGAGGGCTCAGTTAATGTTGAGAGTCGGACCTCCTCACAAGACAAGCGGTGGACAATTATGGCCGCTTTACTTGGAACAAACACAGCAGTGATGTTGTTCCAAGGAATTGAACAGGAAGCTAATCCTACACCGATCAGAGAACTTGCATTAACCATCATCGCTGCTACATTACCGTTCCAGGCAATTTATTTCCTCATTTACACATTTCTTCTCGAAAACAACGGCATGCTTAGCCATCACATGGAGAAGAAACTCAAAACCGCTTCAAATATTTGCCAAATGTTTGCTTACCTGTCGTTAATTGGCGTGGCGATGTTATGGTACAATCTATCGATATATGTCGGAGTTGTTTTCTTTACGTCGACAGTGTTTGCGATGATTCTTGTACGTTATGCAATGATGACAGACGAAGAATCTCGTGATGAAATGAAGGCGAATGCCGATGAGCAAGGTTCATGAAGCCTCTTCTTGACCGTTCAATATGGCCTTCTGCCCACTGGATTACCGATACGGCTGTCAAGATTTCAAGCACATATGGTCTGAATTAGGCAGGCATGAGCGCCAATTGGAAGTAGAACGTGCACTCATTTGGGCGCATTGGCAACTTGGAAGGGTGTCTGAAGAGGATTACAACGCAGTAGCTGCGATTTCAAATCCCGAATCTGTCCGAAAAGAACGTGTTGCTGAAATCGAAGCAGAAACTCGGCATGACATTATGGCCTTAACAAAAGCTATGGCTGAAGCTGCTGGAGACGCAGGGTGGTGCATACACCTTGGTGCGACTTCAAATGACATTGTTGATACTGCAGTTGCCCTCCAATTACGGGACAGCATCGTTCTTCTTCGAGAACAATTATGCCTACTCATTGGAGTATGCGCTGATGTTGCAGAACGTGAACGCGATACCGTCATGCTCGGTCGAACGCATGGACAGGCTGCAGTTCCAATTACATTCGGTCTCAAAGCAGCCGTATGGCTCGATGAGATGCGAAGGCAACTTGTCCGGCTTGATGAAGCGACACCTCGTATCGCAGTCGGTAAATTCCTCGGAGCTGTTGGAACAGGTGCTGCCCAAGGCGAAAATGCACGAGAACTTCAAAGATTGATTCTTACGCACCTCGGACTTGGAGTTCCTCTCGCAACCACACAGGTTGTTGGACGTGATCGCTACGTTGAATACGTTTCATGGTTGGCCAACATGGCTACGACATGCGAGAAAATTCTACAGGAAGTTCGTAATTTGCAACGTTCGGAACTTGCAGAGGCCGGAGAAGGTTTTGATGTGAAAAAGCAAGTGGGTTCGTCAACAATGGCCCATAAGAAAAACCCAATCAAATCCGAAAATGCTTCTGGTCTTGCTCGAATTGTTCGCTCGTTCATTATTCCAACCTATGAAAACGCATTGCTCTGGCATGAACGTGATCTTGCAAACTCAAGCAGTGAGCGATTTACTCTTTCACACGGGAGCGCTCTCTGTGAGGATGTGATTGCTAAAACTCGTCAAGTGTTGACCAACATGTGGGTTGATTCTGATCGATGTTTAGAGAACATCCGATCTCAACGAGGCCTAGTCATGGCGGAAAAGGTCATGATCGATTTGGTCGATCGAGGAATTGCACGAGACGAAGCACATGAAATTTTACGTGAAGCATCCTTTACTGCGGTTGCAAACAAGGAAGAATTGATTGATGTATGCAGCCGAACGCCTGCGATTTCGGCTGCCTTTAGTGCTGAGGAATTGGAAGCGATGTTTGATCCCAGCAACCACATTGGAGTGGCTGGCGAAATCGTTGATGAAGCGGTTGAGTTGGCACGAAATGCGATTCAAACGACGGAATGAATTTCGAACAAGCCCCTACTGCTCGTGTGCTGCTTTTTTCCTCTGACCTGCAATGACCGTGGCCAAATCGGCCCACCAAAGACAAAAGTTTCGTACTCCCCTCCTTCACCATCGACGTTGAATCGATGTTCGACTGAAAGTTTGTGAAGTTCATCGAGTGATTTTGGCGTTAAAGCCTTGCCAAGCCACGAATGATCTAATCCCTCACATGAAACAGAGGTAAGCATAATCTCAAATCCGGATTCAACCATTCCTCGAAGGTGCTCGATTGGAGTTTGATGCCAAAGTGGAGAAAATGAGTGAATGTTGAGTCGCTCACTCATGCATTCCAGTCGTTGCTTTTGGTAATCAGAACGCAGGGCTCCACTTACAACGGCATCAATATCAAGTTGAGCCAAAGCCATCTCGAGAGATTGTATTTCTTCATCAACAGTTCCTGAGGCTGGAACATTGAACCAAGGTAGATTAGCGAGTTCAGCCTGTTTTTCAACCCATTTTGTTGTTGGAACCTGAAACATATGGGAATCACCATCTTGGATGTCAACGGTTACAATTGCAACAACATCCCATCCACGGCACATCGCCCACCACCATGCTGCACTGGAGTCTTTTCCTCCCGAGCTTAAGACGGCGATTCGCATAATCATGCCAAGAACTTCAACTTCATGAGATTAAGGGAAAACAAGCCAAGTGTTCAAATGGGTCCTTCAAGTCGGGAGTATAGAGTGGTGAAGCATCACCCTCATAAAGCGTCGAGGACGAGAAGGAATTGGTGAGATAAATGCAACCGAGTGGAAGAGGATACGATCATGGAATTACAACATTCAGCCCAGATGGACGACTTTTCCAAGTGGAATACGCTCGTGAATCCGTCAAACGTGGTACTACAACCGCCGGATTGAAATTCAAGGAAGGCGTAGTTCTTGTTTGCGACAAGCGTATCGCATCCAGACTTATTATTCCAGAATCTATTGAAAAGATGTTCAAAATCGACGAGCATGTCGGGGTAGCGACATCAGGTTTGGTTGCCGATGCTCGACAACTTGTTGCTCGAGCCCGTGTTGAATCGCAAATCAATCGAATCACGTATGCGGACACTGTGCCAATCGATGTTTTGGTCAAAAAAATCTGTGATTTCAAACAATCCTTCACACAATACGGAGGTTCACGTCCATTTGGAACAGCATTGTTGATTGGAGGTGTTGACGACGAAGGAATCCACCTCTACGAAACCGACCCATCGGGTGCATACCAATCCTACCATGCAGGTGCCATCGGCAGCAATCGCAACACGGTTATCGAATACTTCGAGAAGAATTGGAAAGATGGAATGACGTTGAATGCGGCAATGAAAATGGGTCTTGAAGCACTCCGTTCTGCAAATGATACTGAATTAAATCGGGACGCTGTTGAAGTTGTTGTTGTTGATGGCAACGGATATCGTATCCTCGACCGAGGAGAAGTGAACAAGCAACTCGATCGTCTCAAGCCACTTGAAGATTGAACAAGTTCTTGTGTTGGTTTGCGTAAGGTGGCCACATGGTCAGTCTGGATGATGCCGTTCTCGCCCGTTTGGAAAAGGGCGGCAAACGCTACGAAGCCCTCATCGATCCGGATCTTGTTGAGCAGTGGAAAGAAGACTCTTCCAACAT
>JAYXXD010000068.1:0-6852 GCA_036019775.1 Thermoplasmatota archaeon | reverse complement strand
CATCGATTGCCATCGTCGCCATCGTCGCTTGCCCCAGTTTTCAACAGGAATACTGACGAGGTTTGCGTTTGGAATTGTAATTATCGTGTCGACGGATGTGCGGACTAAGGTCGTTCGAAGATTGATTTCGATGACTTCGCCTTCAGAGGTTCCGATGATGACCCAATCGCCGACTTTGAACGGACGGTCGAGCAGGACGGTTATGGCGCCGAAGAAATTCGAAATGCTATCCTTAGCAGCAAGTGCAAATGCAAGTCCTGAAATTCCTAAACCCGCAAGAAGCGATGTGAGTTCAAATCCAAGCGCATCTGCAACAAAGATGGCTCCAACAAAGATAATGATGAAGCGAAGAACGCTTTCAAGCGCTGAAATAAGCGTCTTCTCAGTTCCATCGAGGTCATCATCCTTGTCGAGGAACTTGACAAGATCGTACACGAGATTGACCAACCGGAAAGCCCAGACGACGATTGAAATGACTAGAACAAATTGTAGGATGGAAGGGATGTATTCAGCCCAGGATGGCATGAGGATGTTGGTGTTCTCAACTTGTTCGTTCACCAGTATGTCCAATGTGACGAAGGCGAAGGCGTATCCAGCGACACTGCCGAGTGCTTTGTCACCTTTCTTGACCGTTTTTTGTCGAATCGTATCGTTTCGAACAATAACGCCAAAAAAGCTGTGCGATAGGTTGCTAACGATCATTCGAAGGAAAAAAGAAATGACAAAAATCACTCCAAGAATGAGCAACGTTGATTGGGAAAATCCGAAGATTTCGTCGCTTTCATAGGTCAAATTGTCATAGAGGCCCATGTTGGTTCCTGAAACCTTTTCTTCAAGGTTTTTTCCTTTTCAACAAAAACGTTCCCGCGAGGGTTTCAAGTGTGGGGAGTATGTGGATTGAACGATAGCATGTCGTTCGCCCGTCGTCAACGCTCAGCCTTTGTTGCGATTTTTTTGCTGATGTTGCCAATGATGCTGACTTCAGTATCATCCACAGTGTCAACATCGTTTGAAGAAAATGAATCTGGAAATACACCAGAGGGCATTTGGAGTACAGATTATGCAAATCATGTTCATCCTTGGGGCGGCGATGACCGTGTACAATTCAAACAGTATCACGATTATGACAGTATGCGTCAACGTATGCTCCAACTCGCAGAGCAATCCTACTACTATCAAGGCCAAAATGTTGAGATTATGTCGTTCCATGAAGGTCTGAATGGTGGAACCAACGCTCGCGGAGTTGAGATGACTGCGGACAGTTACAAAGGTCATCACTACAGCCATCCTTCGCCTTGGATGAAGATCACCGGTGGCGGTGAAGATCTCGAAGGTGTCTATGGTGGCGATTGCAACGACTATGTTGGAGACTGTGGAAATTATGCAGACATTCCAGATGTGCAAATGGTCGGAAACTTCCATGCGCGTGAGTGGATGTCGTATGAAGTTCCAATGATGTTCCTTGAGATGATTGCTCACTATTACGGGTCTGTTGGTATTGACAATGACGGTGATGGCTTGGTTGACGAAGACCCATGGGGCGATTCCAATGGCGATGGTGTTCTCGATGATGATGGAGATTGCCTGTCATTAGCTGCAGAATACCAAGATTCCAACGGCGATGGTAATCCTTGTGGACCTGGAGATCTCGGAGTAGATGAAGACTTTTCTGAGCAACAACTCACCGATCTCGTCAATACCAGAGAAATCTATCTCGTACCAATGCTCAATGTTGATGGTAATCGTTACGATCGCGAAGAATTCTGTGGTGAAAACGCATGGGAGACATGCCCAACTGGAGGATGGAGGAAGAATCTGCGAAACAATGGCCCGCAACCTCTTCCCGATTTCAATGAGCAAGTCGATGAAGACTGCGATGGTGTTGACCTTAACCGAAACTTCCAGTTTGAATGGGGATGGCCGTTGGGTGCAACAGTCCCTCTTGTCCCAGGTACATGCACACCCGCTGAAGATGAGCGTGCAGGAATCACCAACAACGACGTGTATACCGGTCCCTACGATACAACTGACAACGATGGTGATGGATTCGTCAATGAAGACAATGTCGATGGTGAGGATGACGACAACGATGGCAAATTGGATGAGGATTGGGCAGGAGGAAACAGTGAACCTGAAACTCTCTTCATTCAAGATTTGACTGAAATGAATGATGATGACGACAACCTCGCCTCAGATTTCAAGATGACACTCTCTTGGCACTCGTTCTCGGAACTCGTTCTCTATCCATGGGGACATTGCACTGGATGTGAAACTCCTGATCATCAACAACTCATTTACCATGGCGATCAAATAGCAGAGATGACCGATTATGCCAATATGCAAAGCAGTGATTTGTATCCAACTACGGGAGATTACTGCGATTGGCAATACGGTGTCCATGATGCGTTTTGCTACACGATGGAAATTGGGACAGCTTTCCACCAACGACCAGAGGATGTCAACCATATCGCCGTTCGAAACGTTGGTGTTCCATTTTATGTTCTTGAAATCGCTGATAATCCTCGAGAGCGAGCCAATCTCGCTATCAACAACATTTCTCAACAGAATTACCTTGTCCCATCAAACGATATTGAAGTTCCAGAATCTGGAGATATTCCAATCGACGTTTGCGTCTCAAATGAATTCCCTTACAGTGAATCCAACAGTTTCGTCAAGTGGCGGATGGTCAAGCCTAGTCGCGCTCAATCCGACTATGGTCCTCGAGAATGGGCAACAACACCGTGGCAATCTGTCGAGATTCAGCGCGTTGATGAGGCTTGTACAACATCAAACGGTAACGGAACGATTCTAAGAGCCGAGATTCCTGTATCGGAATCAACCACAGGAACACTGCATTACAAGGCCCAAATTTCAACACTCAGCGGTTCCGATTTCTATCAGTATCCTACCGATGGAACATACTACGAACTCGGTATTGAATACCGTTCTGCTTACGGTAATCTTGCCGGTTCTCTCTTCTTGTTCGTTATCATTGCTGGCTCTGTTTGGGGCGGACTTGGAGCATGTCTGAGACTGATGCTTCAGGAAGAACAATTGATCGATGCAGAGGTTGCCTGAGGCGATTCCTATGGGACAAAGTGATCAGTTTTCAGGTCGTCTTGGCCTTATTTTCGCCTCGATTGGAGCAGCGATTGGTACAGGAAACATTTGGCGATTTCCCAGAATGGTTGGTGCAAATGGTGGAGGAACGTTCCTCATTCCTTGGCTTATCTTCCTCTTTGTTTGGTCCATTCCACTGGTTATCGCAGAATTTGCTATGGGAAAGCGTTCTCGGACAGGTACCGTCGGTACATTCCGAATTTTCGCAGGAAAGAAATTTGCATGGATGGGATTGTGGACCGCTTGGATTTCAACTGCGATTGGCTTCTACTACGCTATCGTTGCCGGTTGGTGTCTGAAGTACTTCCAACTTGGAATTACAGGTGGATTGACAGGTGACGGTGTTGATACAACCGAAGTATGGAACACATTCTTACAAAATCCACTGCAAGTTATTGGTTTCCAATTCCTCGTTATTGCTATAACGCTCTTGGCTATCTGGAAAGGTGCAAAGGCCATTGAGAAAGTCAATGTCATTTTGATGACATCTTTGTTTGTTCTTCTGTTTATGACGCTAGGGCTCTCCTTGTGGATGGATCTCTCCGATGGAAGTCTCGATGGGGCTCTGTTCATGTTTACCGTTGATCCTGCAATGTTGTCAGAACCTGAAGTTTGGATAAATGGATTATCGCAATCTGCATGGTCATGTTCAGCGGGAATGGGTATGGCCATTACGTACGCCGTCTACATGCGTAAGGATGAGGATACTGTCCTTAACGCATTCACGATGGGATTCGCCAACAACAGTATTTCCATCATTGCTGGATTGGCAGTTCTCTCTGCAATCTTCGCAGTGAGCTCCGACCCTCTTGCAACCGTAACAAATGGGTCTTCCGCCATTACTTTCCTCGCATTGCCTGAGGTCTTCGCACAAGCGCCAGGAGGTGCAGTTGGAGCGTTTATCATGATGGCCGGTTTCTTCCTTGCGTTGTCCTTTGCGGCAATTACTTCGATGATTTCAACCGTTGAATTGTGTGTACGAAATTTCGTTGACCATGGATACGATCGACAACGCTCGGTCCTGATTACTTCGATTGCAATATTCTTCTTTGGATTACCATCTGCTATCATGTGGGTAAAACTCGATGCAGCAGGTGTTGCGTTCCCTGAATTCCTAGAAGTCCAGGATCACATTTGGGGCTATGGTCTGATGTTCAGTGGATTGTTCATCGCATTCTCGATTTGGAAGTATGGTTACATGAAGTGGAAGAAAGAGGTCGAATTGGGCAAAGCTGCTCCTGGTTTCAATGGATACCTTGGAGTCGGAGTTTCTGCCTTCCGTGATGATTACATCAACACTGGTGATAACGATATAGAGGTCGGACGTTGGTGGGATTTGTCGCTCTATCTCGCATTCCCTATCCTCTTTAGCGTGCTTATGCTCTCGTACTTCGGTGATATGATTGCAAATACAGAAGACGTTTGGAATCCAGCGAATCCGAAAGGTCTCGGAATAATTCTTGCATTCTGGTCAGTTGTTGCAATCGTTTTCATTTCATTGAACAAATTCTTGATCGCTCGACCATTGTATCGAAACGTTCCAGAAGGGGCAGATGCTGACATTTCACTGCTTCCTGGTGGAGACGATCCTCTTGTGACCATCCTCGGTGAAGATGTTGCAATGGCAGAACTAGTCGCTGAAGCTGTTGATTGAGGTGAAGGTAAATGGAACCACTTGTCCAGTGGTTAATTGGAGGATTCATCCTCTCCCTCTTGTTCATTTTCATTGCACGATGGTTTTGGAAAAAATTCGACCAACCAAGTGAAGCAGCATTGGAGTGGCAAAAAGAACAGGAAGAAAAACGCAAGGAGCGTAAAGTTTGGGAATCTGTTGAGATGCAAATGCGTCGAGAAGCTGAAGAGGCCGAGCAAAGAGCGGCATTCCAACTCAAGCGTGAGATTGCAGCAAGTTCTGGAACTCCTCCAGATGCAGCCGTCGTTGCAAAGGCGTTCGCATCCCTTGGTGGTGCACCCGAACCAATTGTCAAAACGGAAGCAAAAGTGGAAGAAGAAGTCGATAATTCAGATCTTGAGAATGTCCCCGATTTGGTCAAGGTACGTCAGGATGTGTGGGATGAATCAGCAGACAATGATGAACGTCAAGAAGAGCCAGATTTGGAGCTTGTTGAACGACTCAAGCGAATGGCTGAATCGGAGAACATGGATGAAATACCCTATCCTGAACTTCCTCATGCTCCAAGCCTTCCAGATATTGAACCAGAGTGAAATACATTGAATGTGATAACCGTCTTCTAGGAACAAAAGCAACGTGTCATGAGCATCAAACAAGGACATCATTTGTTGCTACAATAGACAATTAACACCGCTTGAATCAACAGAATGTATCTGATTAAGCCGAAGGTCATTAGAGGGGACGGCTTCTCGAAGGTTCATGGTCCAACGTCCAAGAGGTACGCGTGATTTCGGGCCAAAGGAAATGAAACAACGGCTAGCCTTCGAATCTTTGCTTGAAGAACAAGCCCGCCGACATGGATTCTCACGTGTTCAGACGCCCATTTTCGAATCACTTGATCTCTTTACTGCAAAATCAGGTCCTGGCGTAGTTTCACAACTCTATGCATTCCAAGATAAAGGAGAGCGCAACCTTACGCTCCGCCCAGAATTAACTGCACCAGTGATGCGTATGGTTGCCGAAGAACTTCGAAATGAAACCAAACCACTGCGTCTCTCTTACTTTGGTCAGTGTTTCCGCTATGAAGAATTCAAGAAGGGTCGATACCGGGAATTTTACCAATACGGTGTTGAACTTATTGGGGCTACTGGACCTCTTGTCGAAGCGGAGGTAATTGCACTAGCAATCAACATGCTCGCAGAATCTGGGCTCAAGAATTGGGAGTTACGTATTGGACATGTTGGAATTCTCAAACAAGTTCTTACTGGCATCGGGCTCAGTGATACGGCGGATGAAGGAGAACCTCCTCTTGCATCTGCAATGCGTTTTCTCGATAAGGAAGATTTTGACGGACTTCGAACACTATTTGAGACGAATTCAATTTCAACACAATTCATCGCCCCTTTACAACAACTTTCCGAACTAACAGGAGGAGTCGAAACCATTGCATCAGCTCGAGAACTTCTTTCAGATATGGATGGTGTTTCGCTTGATGCCTTGGATGATCTTGAATCGACCATCACTTCGATTGGTCAACTTGCCCCAGCACCTCCTTCTCTCTCTGTCAATCTAACTGTTGCACGTGGACTGGATTACTATACAGGAACCGTGTTTGAGGTCCATGTTCCAGAACTGGGTGGAGAGGGGCAGGTCCTTGGAGGAGGTTCGTACAAACTGCTTCATCTGTTTGGACTTGCAGACCTTGATCCATGTTGCGGATTTGGACTTGGATTCGATCGCGTTCTTCTCGCTTTGGAAACACAGGCAGCTGCAGAAGGCCGAGATGAGATTGTACCAGGACAGAACGATGAAACTCCTCTTCTTGCAATGATTCCATTCAATATCGATTCATCAGAAATTCTGGACTTGGTTCGTGAATTGCGTCATTCAGGTGTGCGGGTTGAGATTGAACTACGCTCACGAAAGATTGGCAAGGCTATGGGCTGGGCAGACAGCATCGGAGCAACCTACGCTCTTGTCATAGGTCCAAGAGACCTTGAACAAGGCCAAGCAACAGTCAAGAAACTCGCTGATGGAGAACAACGTCCAGTTGCACTTACAACAGAATCGATCCTTTCAGCATTCAATGCTTGAAGAAT